>NZ_JBMERN010000145.1:0-8049 GCF_049310965.1 Loktanella sp. DJP18
CACGCCATTGATCGAAATCATCTTCCCGGCGTATTCAGGTCTTCCAGGATGGCGACGTGATCCGACCCGTTCAACGGTAGCCGTGCATAGTCGAGGTGCTCGCCGTTTAGCGGTGTATCGCCAAACGCCGACAGCAGCCGACTGCGCGATAGATCACGTCCCGCCTGTGTCAGCACCTTGACAAGAATGCGGACCGCCAGGGCTGCATGCGCCTCCAACGGGTGCAGGTTTTCGTCGACCGCCAAGGCGATCAGCTGAGGTGCCTCGATCACGAGGAAGCTGCGCTGCGCATCCGCCCTTCCACGCGCCTGCGATGCCAGCCGATACAGGATCGCAGGCGGGGGCAGATCGCCCGGCACCTGTCCGTCAAGGTCGATCACCGCGTCAGGCCGGTCCCCGTCCGCCGACAGTGGCACCACGACGGCATCGGGGATCGCCGAACGGATCAGAAAGGTCAGGGCGTCGATCCGCGCGGGTCCGGCCGAAATGCCGATGCGCCGTGCCGTGGTCGTTGCAAGGTGCGCCACGATGGCCCCGTTCACCTCGCGGTCCGTCGGCACGAAGCTGCGCTCGATCGACGCATCCTCGTTGCCGCCCAGCGCAGTCAAGGCAAAGATCACCGGCAGGCCCGTCGCCGTGATCTGCGCTGTGAGCTCGTCCCGGTGAGGCGGCATCGCAAGCGCCGCGACCACGGTATCCGCCTGTCGGACCGGATCATCCAGCGCCACGACCTCGACCCTGCGACCATGGATCGTGCCCGACGGCAAAGCGCCACGGACGGCGTCCAGATACCGCGCGCCCCATGCGGGAAGGGCCGGATCGATCACGACACCGAACCGCACATGATCCGGCGTGATCCCCTGGGCCTGGCGACGCGGCAGGTCCTGCAGATAGAACCAGAGCCGCGACACCTCGGCCTTGGACAGATCGTAGCGCGGCATGATCCGGCTCAGGCCGCGCCCGGTCGGGTCGATGCCCGCCGTCACCGCCGCCTGAAAGCGCGCAAGGTCATAGGCGGGGCGCTGATCGGTCGCCTCGCCCAGATCAGGCCCGGCAATGGCGGGCACGTCGCCTTCGACGCCGCCGCGCCCGTCGCGCCCATGACAGCTGTGACAGGCAAAACGGCCGATCCGACCGTCTGCCGCCGACGGATTCTGGCCCGTGAACAAGTCATGGCCGGGATCGGCCTGCGCCATGGTTGCCAGTAGCGCAAGACCCCAGGCACATGCGGCAAGACCCCCGCGCATCACCGCGACGTGGCGTCCAGCATCGACAGCAACTCCTCAACGGTGGGCATCGTCTGCGTGCGCAGGAATCGCCCGGTCTGCCCGTCACCGACCAAAAAGACGGGATCGTGGAGTTCGAGGTCCTGCACCGGCGCACCGACGGATTGCAGCAGGCGACGGATGTCGCCCGGGCGACCCGTCAGCCACAGCCAGCGGTCGCTGGCGTCGAACTTGCGCGCCGCATCCGCCATCATGGCGGGTGTATCATTCTGCGGATCGATGGTGATCGTCAACAGCCGCACGTCCCGCCCGCCGATCTTCTCCACCGTGTCATCCAGTTGCGCCATGATGTCGTTGCCGATCGGGCAGATCGACCCGCACAGCGTATAGCTGAAGGTCATGACCAGCAGGGCGCCGCTGTCCAGATCGCCGCGCAGCGCGTGCGCATTGGCGTGTTGGTCGATCAACGTCATCTCGGGCAGCGTGATCTGGCCCTGCTTGAAACTGCCCTTGCCTTGGGCCGTCATGGCGGTCGGGCCGCAGGTCAAGGCAGCGATCAGGAACGCATTGCGAAGCATCAGCCTATCCTTCCGTTTCAACGGCCTCGATCATCACCGCGGACCGCAGCCCGAGGTTCGGCGGAAGCTGCATCGGTTGCAACGCAAAGGTGCCCGCATGGGGCAAGGTGACCTGAAACGCCAAGGTGCCGTCGGGTTGCGGCACCGCCATCACGTCGGTCCGCCAGCCGGACCTGAAACTTGGCACCAGAATGCGGGTCCGGGGCATCGGGATCACGTCGCCTTCCGGTCCGTAGAACGTCAGCCGCAGGTCATGCGGCTGGTCCGCCTGGATCGGCTCCGCGCCGGTTGACACTTCCATCCGCACGGGCATGACGCCGTTCGCCTGCCGGATACCCTGCACCGCAAAGGGCAAGCAGGTGGACAGCCCGGTGATGCCGGTCGTCAGCATCAATTCGTAGTCCCCTGCCGGAAAGGACCAGACGACGCCGAACCGGCCGGGTGTCGTTTCGGCGAGTCGACGGTCGACCACAAGCACCTTCTGCGGGATGCCGCCGCGCAACCGCGTGGCATCCATCGGCGGCATCCCGTTCACACCCGACATGGCTTCGATCACGAAGCCGGTCTGCGTCACCGGATCGACCGCCAGCAGTTGCGGCGACGGCACCAGCGGGACAAGCAGCGCGGTCTCTCCCTGCGGACGCGCGCCTTTTACGCCCAGCCGCACCTCGGTGATCTCGGCCGCGCGCCCAAGGTCGACCGTCGCAAGATCGATCACCCCGACGAAGCCGCCATCGTGGCTCAGCACATAGGCGGCGTCGTTGAAGATCCGCGCCTCGGTCACGGTCGCATCGCGCAGGGCGACAGGCTGCACGACCTGGGCACGGGCCAGATCGATCAGCACGAACGTCGCCTTGCCCGGCGTCCAGGCGATGGCAAAGCGTCCGTCCAGACTGACCGAGACCCGCGCAAACGGCAGACCAAGTGGAATGTCGACCGGGGCATTAAGGGCGTCGAGATAGCGCAACTGCGCCGTGCTGCCGCCCGCCGGCAGGGCCAGCAGACCCGTCGTGCCAATCGCCGCGACATCGGACAAGGGTGCGCCCGGCCCCAGATCGAGAAGCGTCCTGCCGGTCGCGCGGTCGATCAGCCGGATCGCACCTGTGTCGGAAAATGCCACGATCGGCACATCGCTGTCGTCTCGCAGGGTGGCGCGTACATCGCCCATGCGTGTGCTGCCGCGCCTGTCGCCGTCGGGCGACAGGCGACTTAGCGTGCCGTCACCGGACGACGCGACCCAGATGTCGCCGTCGTCGGTCAAGGCGAGGCCCGCCGGTGCCGCGAGCCCGGACGCCAGCTCTTCGGCCTCTCCGCCCGGCACCGGAAGGGCCAACAGCTTGCCCGCCGCACCCTGCGTGGCAAGGATGCGCATCCGGACCGGGTCGACCACAAGTCCCCCGGCCGTTTCGTCCAACCTGAACGCGGCCAGCATGTTCGCGCTCATCAGGTTCAATTTGGGATCGATCACGCCCACCGACCCATCCCGCGACAGCATCGCTAGGACAGAGGTGTTCAGGTTGACCGAACCGCTCGGGACGCCACCCGTCGTCAGAAAACCGCGCACGGCCTGTTCGCAACTGGCATTCCCCGCCTGCACCGGTCGGACCCACCCTTGCAGCGGCACGCCACGCGGCGGCTGACCGGTGACCGCATCGGTCAGCGCCAGATCAAGCCGCACCATCTGCCCGGCACCGGGCTGCATGGGCTGCCCGGTTGTGGGGTCCGTCAGCGCCAGGTCCGCCGTCAGACTGGTCGTGCCGTCCTGCGCCAGCGCCGATGACATCGTCAGAACGGCAAGGCAGAGGGCCGCAAAGGACGACCGAACTGCCATCTAGCGCACTCTTGCGCGCGCGCAGGCGCTGATCTCTGGATTGGCGAACTGATCCTTTGCCACGACATCCAGCAGGCCCCAGCTTCCGCCGGACCGCGTATGCGCCGGGCCATCGAACCAAAGGTAGCATCCCGGCTCCACCGCCTTGGTCAAGGATGCCGTGATCGCCTTGCCCGGTGCCAGAAGCGCCGCGCGCGGGAATCCGAAACCCCGGAACATGTCGTCGTAGTCTTGTGCCACGGTGACGAAGGCCCGCTGTCGCGCCCGCCCGCCGGGATGCACGACATGTACCACCACCTCTTCGCCGGCGATGGCGCGCAGCACCGGCATCGGCTGCTTGGACGGCGCGGTTAGTTCGGCCGGCTTGAGCGGAAAGAACTCCTCGCCAAAGGTGAAGGCATTCAGGTTGAAGTGGTCTTCGACGATGCCCTGCCCGGTGTCGCGCAAACGCACGCTGAATGGCTCGCTGCGATAGCTGACGCCGCGTTCGCCCCAGTCATAGCTGTCGCCGCAGATGCCGCAGGTGGCCACCAGCCGGATGTTGCTGCCACCGACCAGCGATACGTCCTGCGTGTCGCGGTCGGTCAGGTTCAGACCATCCTGCCAGAACAGCGTGAACTGGCGGATGCTATGACGCTTGCCGTCCGGGCCGGGTGTGGTCAATTGCGCCGTCCAGTAGGGGCGATCCAGATTGCGACGGTCAGGCACCATGACGCTGTCGGTGCAAGCTCGGTCGTTGGTCGGCCGCAGGAACCGGTCCGGGATCGCCAGCTTGCCCTGCGGCCTGTCGGGTGTCAGCAGGTCCAGCCGGAAGCATCCGAAGCGCGGCCCCCCAAAACGCTGCTTTGACGCCCTGACATCGCGCATCACGGCGTTTTCAGGCACGACGGTGATTGCGCCGATCAACCCTTCCAGCGGATGACCGATGACATCGCCCTGCGATTTCACCGGCAACGCGCCAAAGGCATAGGGCACGAAACGCACGTCGAAGACGTCCAGCCATTCGATCAGCCAGACCAGACCGGGCCGGTACAATATCGCATCGAGATCGGCGGCAAAGCGGCGGCTCAGATCGTCAAGCTTCAGCGTTGTGCCGATCAGCCGACGCGCGACCGCCACATCAGTCCGCACCGCAGCGGCCGTCAGCGTTTCAAGCGAGACCTGGACGCCGCGGTCTTCGCCTGACGGGTCGTCGGGTGCCAGTCCCAGACGCTTGGCCACATCGGTCGGCAGCAGCTTGCTCTCACCGAATACGATGCCGCGGAAAGCGGTGCGCCCAATCGGGATCTGGTCGATCCGCAGCGCCTTGCGTGTATCCGGGTCAAGGCGGAGCGGATCGACACCCCGGACATCGAGGTCCTCTTGCGGTTGCAGGTCCAGCAGGCGGGTTCCGGGGATGAGCTCTGCGACCAGTGCTGCAAATTCGCGCCGTTGGCCCGCATATTGCGCCGCAAGCCGTTCGACGTCGTCGATGTCCTGCCCCAGCGTCCGGTCGATCGAGGCCAGCCCGACCCGGTCGCGGAAAAGCGCGGCAAGGCGCGGGTTCTCGGCCCTCAGCCGCCGCGCGTCTTCCTCAAGGGCCGACAAGACGGGGTCCTGTTTGACAAGGTCCGACACTGCAAGCCGTTCGATCTCGGTCGGGATGAACCGCCGTACGGACGACAGTTGCAATGCGGTGGACGGATTGATCAGTCCCCAGACCGGAATCCTGCGCCAGTTGCCAAAGGCACGCCCTGCGTAGAATTCCATCTGCATGATCTCGGCGCTGCGTTCCCGGTTGTCGGGCGGGTCCAGATCGAGGTTCGACAGCAGGACTGTCGATGCGGGTCCGGGGTCCGCCCCGTCAAGCGCCCAGATCGGATTGCGGCCCACGGGACGCGCATAGCTCGACTGCCTGTTCATGATCGGCAGCGGAAAATTCACCGCGAGACGGTTCGAAGGCTCCACATCGTCGTCGACTTCCAGTTCGGACGTCAGGTTGGCGTTCTCGTTCGGGGTGTCGTCGGCCTCTTCTTCCGGCGACCAGCGCACGTCGACGTTCAGCGACGTGATCTTTGGCATCAGCGCGTCGCCCGGTGCATCCTTCAGGCCGCTGGTGCCCGTTTCCCGCCGCAGCGCGTTGATCCATGTGACCCGCACGCAATCGCCGGCGTTGACGTTCATCACCATCGGCTCCGGCCGACCGTAGACCTCGTTCACGGCGGTCACGACGTCGTCCAGCGGGATCGCGTTCCACGTCGCGAGTCTGTCGATATCGGCGGGGCCGACGGCGTTGATCGTCGGGTAAAGCACGGGATCGACGAGGTTCAGCAACCGCCGCGGGTCGACGATGGCAAAGAACAGGCCGTCCTGCTCTGACCGGGGCGCGGAAAAGGGCGTGCCGGTGCCGAATACCGTCTCGGACTCGATGGCAACGACAGCCGCATAGACACGCTGCGCCGTCGGATCGCATTTCGCGATCAGTTCCGGTTCAAGCGCGGTGCCCTTCGCTTCCGGTTTCACGATCAGCCCGTCAAAGCGGTCGCGGAAGTCCAGCATCCGGTCGAGAGGCGCTGGAGGCTCCAGAAACTGCGCCGGAAAGATGCGCTCACTGCCCTCGATCGGCAGAACCCGGCGATCCAGGGCTCCGCGCCGGAAAGGCAGGTTCAGGTCCGGCACGTCGATCCGCGGCAATTGTTCTTCGGGCAGCCGAAGGTCAGGCAACCGCAAGTCGGGGCGTCGCAGGTCGGGCACCCGCATATCCGGCATTCGCAAGTCCGGCACGCGCAGATCGGGCACGCGCGGGTCAAGGTCGGGCAGCGTCGGTCGCACCGGGTCTTCTGTCGGCACCGGCGACTGCAAATCCAGCAGCGCCTCGGCCTCGTTTGCGATGGGATCGGCCAGGCGGCGCGCTGCGTCACCGCGGACTTCGTTGGTGCGCAAATTGAGAAGAGCATCGTCGATGCGACCCACACTGTCCTGCAACCGGTCGCTGAAATCCAGCGGCACCTTGGTCGCGCCAGTCGCGCGGACCCGCAGCAGCCCCCATGCCCCGTTCCACAGCGCATCGGTCGATCCGAAATGAACCAGCGTGTCCGACGGGGACGTGCGTCGCTTGGCCAGCAACAGCTGGTCGCGGAGCCGGTCCAACCGGTCCATGATGGCCCAGTTTTCCGGGTCCGTGTTCAGAAGTCTGCGATAGAAGGCCAGCTTGGTGGCCACGGTCGATGACCCGGTGCCTTCGAAATTGCTCTTGAACAGATGTGAGGCGCGGAATTCGAAGTGCTCGGAAATGCCGATCTCCTGTGCCGCGACCCGTCCCTCGACGTTGAAGCACTGCGCGATCTGGGACTCGAACCCGCTCCAGTAATCCTGATCGGCACCGGCGAAACCCGACGGCCCGTAGATCATCCAGCGGCGATACTGTTCCGGCCTGCCGTCGCGGGCCAGGCTGACAGCACCCCCCAGAACCGGGTCGTTGCGACAGGCATCCGCCAATGCGCCCCGGCGGGTCACGTCGTCCATCCGCGGCAGGATCGCGGGGAACCTCTGGTCGATGTTGCGCTCCCAGGTGTAGCCTTCCAGCGTGAAGGTATGCTGCACCTCCTGCGCGCCCTGTATCAGGCGAAGCTGCACCGGATCGTTGTCGTAGGTCTCCAGGATCGGCGTCACCGGATCGCCGTGCATCCGGTCGGCACCGGCCGCGGTGGACCCAGTCAGAAAGGCGTTCGCCATGTCGCCACGCGCGTCCGACCGTTGCTGACTGATCTCGCAATCCTCCACGACACCGGTTTGCAGACGGGCCACCCAATGGCCAAGCGGCTTGAGATCGCAGTCCGACGATCCGCTGGAATTGGTGCCGACCCGCAGCGGCAAGGGCTCGCCCCGGTAGTTCATCAGATAGGGGTCGTGGTGATCGACCGAAATGCTTTCGGGGCGATGGGGTGCCGACACCGGAGCGGCCAGCCGCGCGTCCGGGTCGTGGTCATCATAGCCCGCCGCCGCACGCCGATACCGGATCATGTGATCGGTCAGCGTCAGGTCCGCGTGGGTGGCGTTGGGATCGTTCAGCGCCGCACTGGCCAAGATCTCGTCCGCGACCAGCAGATTGTCAGCCGAATGCAGGCTGTCGCCGGGCCGGCCGGCGGCGACCCATGCGGGCGGCACGTCGTCACCGGGCGATGCCCAGGACCCGTCCGCCTGTTCGGCCACGTCGCTGGCGCAGATCCGCTGCATTGCCTTCACATCGCCGCCGACCGCATGTTGCGCTTCGCAGACCAGCGTACCCATGCCCTTGGCGTATTCGGACAAGTCCGCCTGCGAGGCGTCGAAGGTCGCCATCACTTCTCCCGGTTCGGTCGCGGCGCGGGGATCGTAAAGCGTGGCGAAATCGGCGATCGACAGGGCGAATTCGCGGCATTCCGGCGTCGCGGGG
>NZ_JBMERN010000146.1:0-8020 GCF_049310965.1 Loktanella sp. DJP18
AATCAACTTTCTGGTCGAATGCCCATATACCGCATCTTAATAGTGAAATCTTTAGCTCAGACAATTGGAGCTTAGCTTTCTTGTAGGCTTCCTTTGAAATTACAATAAACCCTAAGTTCTCCGGTATTAAATTGTGAAATTCAATGTCCGAAGATAGTTCTTTGGTGACTTGCTCTCGTATCTCTCTATAGCTTTCAGAACTCCAAAAGTGTGTGAAAGCTGCGTAGGCAAAATCAGATAGGAACCTTTTGTCGCTGAATTCAATTGGTTCGGAAAAGTATAAGGATGGTATGAACCATCCGATTTGCCTGCCCTCCGTATCTCTAAGTCGAGCGAAAGACGCCGAATTAATTCGGCTAGACAAACTTGGGCACGAAAAGAATGACCCCTTTGTAAAGTCAGACAAGCCTCCTCTAACCGTTAGCAAGTCAATATTGTGATGTACTAAAATACTTCCGCCCTCGGGGGCTGGACGCAACAGAGCCCCTTCCGCAATTAGCTGCTCTAAATTCAACATTGCTAGGAAACCGCGCTAAGTGTACAACATCTCGTACTTCTCCTGGGCGCTAGTCCATGCACCGCTCAAGTCTCTATATTGCGCAGCATCGGGGAGGAATAACTCCCTAAATGCCAGCTGAAAGTAGAATCTTTGCGCATCGCCAATTTTTTTGGCTTTTCCGCCGATTTGATTGAGGACCAATAGTAATTGGTCCATGGATTCTTCAGGTTGCTTGCGAAATTCAAGACCCTCGACGGCATTTAAAATTTCGTCGAGATTCTTGTAGACGCCTTTTTCCATCAATCTTTTGCATTCTGCTCCAAATGCAGCCATCGGCTGAGTGCGAGAGAATATTGAGGTGACGCTATTTCCGAATGGGCGTGATACTTCTGGCAGTCTTTCTTGGTTGAATGTCCAATTTCCTGAAAGATTTGAAACTTTCAAGGAAAATTTGTTATAGCATGCCAAAAGCTGGCCCATTGAGTCGCCGTGAGCCTCATACTCGTAATTTTCCAGAAATGACATTTCACGAAGAGAACTCACAAGGGCTTGCTTATCGTAAGGGAGTGGTGACCCGGTTGAAAACGCATAAAATAGTTCGACGACATCAGAAAATTTGTACTTTGAAACACCTCTTGACCGTCACCTTCAAGCTGCGTGAGGGTGTCCAGTTCCATTCCAACGACCAGTTCACGCCGACGCGCGATTTCAACGCGGACGACGTGATCTTCAGCTTCGACCGCCAAGGCAACCCCGAAAACCCCTATAACAGCTATTCGGGCGGCACCTGGGAATACTACAATTCGATGTCGATGCCTGACCTGATCGAAAGCATCGAAAAAGTCGACGACTATACCGTCCGCTTCAACCTGACCCGCCCCGAGGCACCGTTCATTGCCAACATGGCGATGGATTTCGCATCGATCGTGTCCAAGGAATACGCCGACGCGATGCTGGAGGCAGGCACGCCGGAAATGCTGAACCAGGCGCCCATCGGCACCGGCCCGTTCACGTTCCAAGCCTACCAGAAGGACGCCGTCATCCGCTATCTGCGCAATGACAACTACTATGGCGAACCCGCCAAGGTCGAAAGCCTGATCTTCGCGATCACGCCCGACGCCTCGGTCCGCTATCAGAAGCTGCAGGCGGGCGAATGCCACATCATGGCCTATCCCAACCCCGCAGACGTGCAGGCGATGAAGGATGCCGAAGACATCGTGGTGATGGAACAAGAAGGCCTGAACGTCGGCTACCTGGCCTACAACACCAATGTCGCCCCCTTCGACAACGCCACCGTGCGCAAGGCGCTGAACATGGCGATCGACAAGCAGGCGATCATCGACGTGGTGTTCCAGGGATCGGGCCAGATCGCCAAGAACCCGCTGCCGCCGACCATGTGGTCCTACAACGAGGCGATCGAGGATGATCCCTACGATCCCGAAGCCGCGCGCGCGATGCTCGAGGCCGAAGGCGTCACCGACCTGTCGATGAAGATCTGGGCGATGCCGGTGCAGCGCCCCTACAACCCCAACGCCCGTCGCATGGCCGAACTGATGCAGGCCGACTTTGCCAAGGTCGGCGTGGATGTCGAGATCGTGTCCTACGAATGGGGCGAGTACCTAGAGCGGTCCAAGGCGGCCGATCGTGACGGCGCCGTCCTGCTGGGCTGGACCGGCGACAACGGTGATCCCGACAACTTCCTGGCCGTGCTGCTGGGCTGTGACGCCGTCGGCAACTCGAACCGCGCCAACTGGTGCAACGAAGAGTTCGACGCGCTGATCCAGGAGGCCAAGGTGCTTCCGACGCAGGAACAGCGTGCGCCGCTGTACGAACAGGCGCAACAGGTCTTCAAGGACCAGGCGCCCTGGGCCACGATCGCGCATTCCGTCGTCTTCATGCCCATGCGTCCCGAGGTCGAAGGCTATGTCGTGCACCCGCTGGGTGGGCACATCTTCAATGCGGTCGGACTGACAGAGTAATCTGACAGCCTGGCTTTCCGGGGCGGCACAGTGACGTGCCGCCCCCACTTGTTTCAAATCGGAAAACCACGTGTCCTCATCGCTCACCGACCGCCTTGCGGAATATGCGGCCGTTGCCGCCGATCTGAATGTCGATGCCGTGGCGCTGGTGCCCGGCCCGAATTTCATGCGTGCCGTGCGGCATGGGTTCGGCAGCCACGAACGGCCACTGGTTCTGGTAATTCCGGCGGATGGTCCGGCCGCCGCGGTCGTGCCCAACCTGGAATTGGGCAGCTGGGCGCTGGTCGGGTTCGACGGTGCCGTCTTCGACTGGCGCGATCAGGACGGCTATTCCAAGGCCTTCGACGACCTGATGCGACACCTGTCCATTTCCTCCGTGGCGGTCGAAGGGCAGGTGATGCGTGTCTTCGTGCATCACGCCATGCTGGCAGCACAGCCAAACCTGACCATCATCGACGCAGAACGCGAGATTTCCGCCCTGCGCATGATCAAGACGTCTGACGATCTGTCCGCGCTTCAGCGGGCCATCGACATTTCCGAACGCGCCCTGACGCGGACGCTCGAAACCGTCAGGCTGGGCCAGACCGAAAAGCAGATCGAACGGACACTCGTTCAGATGCTGTTCGACGAAGGTGCTGACGACCTCGCGTTCACGCCGATCGTGGCGGCTGGCGACGGGTCGGCCATGCCCCACGCACACGCCCGCGACGATTACCGCGTCAAGGCCGGCGACGCCCTGCTGCTGGACTTCGGCGCGCGCCGCGACGGATTCTCTGCCGACATCACGCGCACCGTTTTTCTGAACCACGTCACCGACGAAGGGCGCGCGGTCTATGACGCCGTCCTGCGCGCCAACCTCGCGGGATTGGCCGTGACCCGGGCCGGCGTCACCGCCCATGCCATCGACGACGCGGTGATATCCGTGCTTGAAGCTTCGCCCTTTGCCGACCGCATCCGTACCAAGACTGGACACGGTCTTGGGCGCGACGTTCACGAGGCACCGTACATCATGCGCGGGAACCACATGGTTCTGCCGGCTGGAACGGTCTATACGAACGAACCCGGCCTTTATGAGATCGGTAATTTCGGTGTCCGTATCGAGGACGACGTCCTGATCACGGAAGACGGTTGCGAAACGCTGACGCACTTTACGAAGGAGTTAACGGTGCTGACATGCTGAACTACGTCCTCAGCCGGCTGTTGACGTTCATTCCCACTTTCATTGGCGTGACGCTGATTTCCTTCGGCTTTATCCGCGCGCTGCCGGGCGATCCGATCACTGTTATGGCGGGCGAACGCGGGCTGACCGAAGAGCGCTATGCGGAGCTGGCCATCCAGTACGGGTTTGATCGGCCCATTTACGTGCAGTTCTGGGAATACTTGACCGGCGTGCTTCAAGGCGATCTGGGCACGTCGTTCGTGACGAAGCGGCCGGTCTGGGACGAATTCTTTACCCTGTTCCCCGCAACGCTCGAACTGTCGACCTGCGCAATGATCTTTGCCCTGCTGCTGGGACTGCCGGCAGGTGTCATCGCGGCCGTGAACCGCGGCAAGTTCTTTGATCGCGCGTTGATGTCGACGGCCCTCGTCGGGTATTCGATGCCGATCTTCTGGTGGGCCCTGCTGCTGATAATCGTCTTTTCGGGCAATCTGGGCTGGACCCCCGTGTCGGGCCGGATCGACCTGCTCTATTATTTCCCGGACGCCACCGGGTTCATGCTGATCGACAGCCTCGCATCGGGTCAAAGCGGGGCTTTCAAATCCGCCGTGCTGCACCTTGTCCTGCCGACGATCGTGCTGGGCACCATCCCGCTGGCGGTCATCGCGCGCCAGACCAGGTCCGCCATGCTGGAGGTGCTGGGCGAGGATTACATCCGCACCGCCCGCGCCAAGGGCATGTCGCCCGGCCGGATAAACGGCATCCACGCCCTGCGCAACGCCATGATCCCCGTCATCACTGTCATCGGCCTCAGTGTCGGCACGCTGCTGGCGGGCGCGATCCTGACCGAGACGATCTTCAGTTGGCCGGGCATCGGCAAGTGGATGGTCGACAGCATTTTCCGGCGCGATTATCCGGTCGTGCAAGGCGGTCTGCTGCTGATCGCCGTCATGGTAATGATCGTCAACCTGACCGTCGACATGCTCTACGGCGTCATCAACCCCAAAATCAGGAAGCGCTGACATGGATGACGCACTCTCTGCCGAAGCCGAGATGGTCCACGAACGCCCGGGCCGCCTGCGCGAGTTCTGGTTCTACTTCCGCGAAAATCGCGGTGCCGTCATCGGCCTGTGGATCTTCGCCGTCTTCGCCATCCTTGCGGTCTTTGGCCCCTGGATCGCGCCCCATAGCGCAACCGCTCAGTTCCGCACCGATACGCTGCTGCCGCCAGTATGGCAGGAGGGGGGGAGCTGGAAATACATCCTTGGCACGGACCCGCTGGGGCGGGACATGCTTTCGCGCCTGATCGTCGGGGCGCGGTTCTCATTCTTCGTCGGCATCGTGGTCGTCACCGTCGCCGCCACCGGAGGCATCCTGATCGGCCTGCTGGCCGGCTTTGCGCCAAAGTGGCTGGACAGCATCATCATGCGCGTGATGGACATCATCCTCGCGTTTCCGTCGCTGCTGCTGGCGCTGGTGCTTGTCGCAATCCTCGGGCCGTCTCTGACCAATGCGATGATCGCCATCGCGATCGTGCTGCAACCCCACTACGTCCGCCTGACCCGCGCCAGTGTCATGTCGGAACGGCAGAAGGACTACGTCACCTCGGCTCGCGTGGCCGGTGCCGGCCTGTGGCGGCTGATGTTCGTGACCGTGCTGCCGAACTGCCTCGCCCCGATCATCGTGCAGGCGGCACTGTCATTCTCGACCGCGATCCTCGATGCAGCCGCGCTTGGATTTCTGGGGATGGGCGCGCAGCCGCCCACGCCCGAATGGGGCACCATGCTTGCCGAAGCGCGCGAGTTCATCCTGCGGGCATGGTGGGTCGTGACGTTCCCCGGCATCGCGATCCTTGTCACCGTGCTGGCGATCAACCTGATGGGGGACGGCCTGCGCGATGCCCTCGATCCGAAACTGAAACGGAGCTGAGCTCATGGCATTGCTGCGCATCCGCAACCTCACCGTAGAATTCGCCACGTCCTCTGGCAGTTTCCGGGCCGTCGACAGCGTCGATCAGGACGTCGATACCGGCGAGATTCTGGCCGTTGTCGGCGAAAGCGGGTCCGGAAAGTCGGTGTCCATGCTTACCGTGATGGGCCTGCTGCCCTGGACCGCAAAGGTCACCGCGGACGAGATCACCTTTGATGGCCACGATCTGCTGCGCATCGACCCACGCGCCCGCCGCCGCATAATCGGCAAGGACCTTGCGATGATCTTTCAGGAACCCATGTCGTCGCTGAACCCCTGTTTCACCGTCGGCTGGCAGGTCAAGGAGGCGCTGCGCTTTCACCTTGGCATGGACCGGCGCGCGCGTCATGCCCGCGCGGTCGAGCTCTTTGAACAGGTCGGAATTCCAGACCCCGAAAAGCGTCTGTCGGCCTTTCCGCACCAGTTGTCCGGCGGCATGAACCAGCGCGTGATGATTGCAATCGCCATCGCCTGCAAGCCCAAGCTCTTGATCGCGGACGAGCCGACGACCGCGCTCGACGTGACCATTCAGGCGCAGATCCTTGATCTGCTGGCCTCGCTGCGCCACGAGACCGGGATGGGCCTGGTGCTGATTACCCACGACATGGGCGTCGTCGCCGAAACAGCCGAGCGGGTCAGCGTGCAATACGCCGGCCAGAAGGTCGAGGAGCAGCCCGTCGTCGACCTGTTTGCAACCCCGCACCATCCCTATACTGCGGCCCTGCTGGACGCGCTGCCCGAACGCGCGACGGCGCGATTGCTGCCGACCATTCCCGGCGTCGTGCCGGGACAGTTCGACCGTCCTGCTGGCTGCCTGTTCTCGCCCCGGTGCAAGTTCGCCGATGCGCGCTGCAAATCGACGCCTCCGCCAGCACTTGGGCCGGACTTGGGGTATGCACGCTGTTTCTACCCGCTCAATACCGACGAAAGGATTGCATCATGACCGACACCCCGGTGATGCAGGCCACCGCGCTGGAGCGGCATTACGATGTCAGTGGTGGTTTCATGAAGAAGCCCCGCGTGCTCAAGGCTGTGGGCGGGCTCGATTTTCAGGTGGTGCCCGGCAAGACCTTGGCTGTCGTCGGCGAAAGCGGTTGCGGCAAGTCCACCCTCGCGCGGATGGTCGCGATGATCGAGGAACCGACGAAGGGCGCCCTTAGCCTTGACGGCAAGGCGGTGGTGCCGGAAAGTTGGGCCGTGCTGCGCAAGGACGTGCAGATCGTGTTTCAGGACCCCTACGGGTCGTTGAACCCGCGCCAGCGGATCGGCACGATCCTGATGGAACCCCTGGTGATCAACACCACCATGCCGCGCGCCGAACGCGAGGCCAAGGCCCGAGACATGCTGAAGCTTGTCGGTCTGCGGCCCGAGCATTTCGACCGCTACCCACACATGTTCTCTGGCGGCCAGCGCCAGCGGATCGCAATTGCTCGTGCGCTCATGCTCGACCCCAAGGTGCTGGTGCTGGACGAGCCGGTTTCTGCGCTGGACCTGTCGATCCAGAGCGCGATCCTGAACCTTCTGCTGGGTCTGCAGGAAAGGCTCCAACTGGCCTATCTCTTCATCAGCCACGACTTGGGCGTGGTGCGCCATGTGGCCGACGAGCTGATCGTCATGTACTTGGGTCGTGCCGTCGAAAAGGGGCCAAAGGATGCGTTGTTCGCAGCCCCGAAGCATCCCTATACCGTGGCGCTGCTGTCCGCGACACCGCAGGCGGACCCGACCAAGGAAAAGGTTCGCATCAAGCTCGAAGGAGAATTGCCGTCGCCTTTGTCCGTCCCCGACGGCTGCCCCTTCGCCCCCCGCTGCTGGAAGGCCCAGGCCAAGTGCCGCGCGGAGAGACCTGAACTGGGGACTGACATTCACACCGCGGCCTGTTTTTTCCCGGAGAACGAGGGGTGAAGGCGCATCGATTTTCACCACGAAGAAGATCGAAGGTGTCGAAACGAAAGCAGTACGCCCCGGCAAGGCGCAGGTGGCCCGGGAATCGCTGATATCCCACTGACCACGGATTGAGCTGCGTTGCGCTGCTAAATCCATTCGACTTTGCCCCGCAGGGTGACCTAGCCATCGGCCACTTTCCCCTTGATGCTGTTCTCACCTCGGCGGCGGCGCATATCGCCTTGGCAATGGACCGGACAAGAACCGGCGCGCCGCGCGGACTCTCAAGCGGCCTTCACCTCAATGGCGCGCTCGCTCTTCCTTGTCTTTTCGGACTTTGGCAGGGCCACCCGCAATACGCCGTTCTTGAAACTCGCCTCGATCGTCTCGGCGTCGACCCTAGGCACCAAAGCCATCGCGCGCTGGATCGTTTCTCGGCGCAACTCGCTGATGCGATTTTCGCCCTTTCCGGACTTGTGGCTCTCAGACTTTTCAGCCGAAACCGAATGCGCAGTCCGGCAAGGCACCCTTGGA
>NZ_JBMERN010000147.1:0-8017 GCF_049310965.1 Loktanella sp. DJP18
ACGCCATCGTTCTGGGCAGAGAAGAACAATCTGGCTGATGTCACATCCATACCCATCAGAGCTTGCAGCCCTCTCCAGAAGAGTTCTTTTCCAATGCCCTGGCCCTGATATTCATCCTCGACAGACAAACCGATCTCAGCATGACCATTGGGGAGACGATAGGCTTCGAGTGTGCCGCGCACAGCGCCGTCAACATCGACCTTCAGAACGAGATCGGGGTGAGCGTTCCGGGCCAGAACGATGAGACTTCTGTCTGAGGTCGCCATGAGAAAGCGAGACCGCCTTGACGCAGGGCTCAACCGAAGCCAATGCCCTTCAAGCACGCCACTGACATCCCCAGAAACAGGGCTGGCAACAGATGCTATGGCGTGGCGATGGATTTGCACCAGAAGTCCTCAGTGAATGTCTCACTGAGTATGTTGGTCCCAAAGTATCGGATCTAAACCCCTGCAATGCTGCAATGCAGAAAACGCTGCGTCTCAAAAATCTTTCGGGAGATCGAGTCGGAAGCCAGCATCTTGAGCAGCGGCGCGATGAAGGCGCAAAACCTCCGTGTTATCGAAGCCGAGTACCTGGCCGACGGCATCGATACGATTAGGCTTGAGGCTTTTGTGCCCATTCACGAGAGCAGACACATAGGCGCGGGACACGTCGAGAGACTCCGCGACTTGTGTCTGACGTAAATTGTGCTGGCCGAGTAGGGCGACAAAGGCCTTTCCAAATGCTGTGTCGTCTTTCCCCATGATATCCTTCAAAATGTTTGGTGGCGGGCGCGCCGGCCTGCTCTCATCAGATGTGAAGATCGCCAGAGAGAAGCTTTTGATCGACAGAATATGCCATCGTCGCAGCACCACCGCCGGCAAAGAGTGCTGAGTTGCTTCCAGTCTCTGCGAAGGCCGCTTCGGTTTCTGCCTTGTTCTTTCCATAGGATAACGTGTTGGCTGTCATGATGCCCATCCTGGACCCCTGCTCGTAGGCGTTGATACCAGCCCCCATGAAGACGAACTCCCAACCCAGGGCCTCTTTCTCAGCGATAAGACTTCTCAAACCGTCCCACGTATTCTCTCTGGAACCGTTTTCACGGCCATCGGTCTGGATCGCTATAACGACTTTGGTGCCCTCGACCTTTCCAGCATCGACCAGAGAGGAAGCGACAGCACGGATCGTCGCACAGGCTGCATCAATCAACGGAGTGCCGCCGCGTGGCTGATAGTCTGCGTCGGTCATATCGCCGAGTTCGCCGACTGGCACCGCGATGTGAACCTTCTCGAGATCCATCTTGCCGGCGTAGTCAGTGTCAAAATGCACCTGGCTGTACCGAATGTCTTCACCCGAATTTCGTAGCTTCGCGCGATACGCATTGATGCCACCGATTGTGTCGTCCTTGAGACCCTGCATCGAGCCGGAGCGATCGAGTAGCAACGTCACCAACATGCGCTTGGGCGTCGTTTTCTGGCTGTCTTTTCTTTCTTCGGCGTTGGCCATGATCATCTCCCTGAAAATGAATCTGTGGAGAGGATATGGTTCCCGGGAGCTCGATATGTCAACCAGATCGGTTTACATTTTTGTGTGGTTGGAAAATGCAATGCTGATGAGTCTGTAGTGTACCGCTGGAACCTGACATTTTGCGCGTTTTGAAACAGACGATATCAGACCGATCTCTTGTTAAAGAGATTGGAAAAAACATGAAGCCCAAGACCGAAAGCAAGACCTCTACGCGACTGCGCAAACACTTTCTTTCAGGGCTTGCGGTCGGATCGCCCGTCGTTCTCACATTGTGGCTCGTCTGGTCGATTGTCATGATGATCGACGGATGGGTGCTCCCACTGATACCGAAAAATACCATTTCTGCCGACGGCATCCTGAGGCAGGTGCCCGGGATCGGCGTCTTGATCTTCCTGGTGCTCACGGTCGCACTCGGGATCATCGCCAAGGGTTTCTTTGGGCGGACACTCGTGCGGCTTGGCGATGCCATCATCAATCGCGTGCCCGTCGTGAGTTCCATTTATACATCCATCAAGCAGATCGTGGAAACGATCCTCGGACAGGATGGTCCTAAATTCCAGAAAGCCTGCCTGATCGAGTACCCCCGCAAGGACGTCTGGTCGATTGCGTTCGTCTCCACGGATGCGAAAGGGGAGATCGTCAATCATGTAGCGCCCGGCGGCGAACGCGTCCTGTCCGTGTTCCTGCCAACAACACCAAACCCGATGTCGGGATTCCTTTTGTTTGTGAAGGAGCAGGATGCGCAGATGCTTGATATGGGTATCGACGACGCTGTTAAGCTCATTATATCAGCAGGTCTGGTTTATCCGCAGGATTTGGAAAGTGCTGC
The DNA here is from genome assembly GCF_049310965.1 of Loktanella sp. DJP18. Lineage (NCBI taxonomy): Bacteria > Pseudomonadati > Pseudomonadota > Alphaproteobacteria > Rhodobacterales > Roseobacteraceae > Loktanella > Loktanella sp. DJP18. Next base: position 2,336 of record NZ_JBMERN010000147.1, read on the forward strand.
TCGGTAAATGATGGGAGTGCTAAATTTCAGACCTTGATCGAGAAATCTGAAACGGAGAAGACAAGGAAGCACAGCTAAAATCGACGAATACCTGAAGTTCGTCGTGCATCACGAATCGAAACACGCTACAAAACAAGCTATGGAAAACGTAGCACAAGTTCTTCTGCTTGAAATAAGAGCAGCACGTATCGCTGCGACACTTGACGCACGACCGGCACTCGGTGCCCTCTGGCGCCGCATGGTAGGATTATCTGAATCTGCGGCAAGCTTATCCCTCGAGATGATTATCGCAAAAGAGACCGACATCATCAGGCCACCCTTGGGGCTTTCCACCATCAAGGGTGAGCCACAGTCAGCACGCACAGCGCGGGAAATATACCGCACTACATTACGACCGGGATCGATAAACGACGACCCTCTTGGCGTTTTCGATCGGTGTGTGGAGGCAACAAGGGTAACGGACGTCATAGACGACGGCGACGGTGGCTATGTTTATTATCCAATCGATGTCGAGGTTCAAGCGTGGGGCCGTGGCCGAGAGATGTTCAAGCAGATGGCACCAAGGATTATCAGAGATAGGCCTCCACCCATATTAGGGGCAGTTGCCGTTGCGCGCCTTGCATCATCTTGCATGCCAGATCCTCACCCCATGACAGAGCGGCTGATTTTTATGGCTGCGGAACATGAATTGCGTCGCGACATCGTTCTCTCAGATCCAGTAGTCAGCTCCAGTCTGAATGTTTATGAGAGCAAGATTGACGCTTCATGGGTTTGTCCGCCCTCTCTTGCGCTGGCCCGGGGTGGTTTGCGGAGTTGGGCGCTTGACCGTCCACAGATGCGCAATCAATTATTTGAAAGGCTTCATCTTGCCATTGGACGCGAGATTGGCCGCCTCGGTCCTTTGAATGCCTGGGCTGAAAAACTTGAAAACGAGTTTACTGGGAAGATTAAAAGCTCATCTCGTAAAGCTTTTGCAAAGCTCATCATGCAAACGCCAATCCTCGATGGATCATCAACTGCTGCCGCGCTTGACTTGACGGAACGCGGCGCACGGAATCTCCTGACAGATGCCGAAAAAATGGGTCTGGTGACAGAAATCACTTCCAGAACCTCTTATCGAATGTGGGCGGTGCCCGTTTTCGCAGACATGATTTACGAACGTGGAACTCTGAGCAGACACAGCGCGCAAAAAGAGGGTGTGAATGAGAAAATGAAGTCTCAGAAACACACGCCTTTGGCAGACGACCCTGATTTCGAAAACAGGATCGCGGCGATCATGAGTGATATTGACAGCGCCATGACCGGACTTGATGACGTGCTGGAAAAATACAAACCTCAGCGCACGCGTCCCTGAGGCGCTCCGATACGCGAGACGTCACACCCGACCCCACATCCATGATGGGGTCAGGTGTGACGCTCTTGGGATAATCCAAGAAAGTCTTCCCGACCTTTGACGAAAACAAAGGTATCCGGAGGTTCTTCCATGTTTCGCACACAGCTGGCACTCATTGTGTCGGTCATTACACTCACGATCACCCTAGCGACGCAAGAAGCATCCGCAGCGCCAGCCCAGCAGCCGCCTGTCAAGATGTCCAGCTCAGGCATCTGTCACTGCCCCGGCGGAGACTACTACGACAAGACATCAAGCTTCCGTCCTTTCCACGCGATCGAGCAGTGTCTCGCAAACGGCGGCCGGCAGCCCGCGAGAGGGCAGGGCAACTGTACCGCCCAACACGGCCAGACATCGCCCAAGCAGACGGCCTCAGTCACCGCACCGCGGCCCCAAAGCACGTTTCAGGCCGCAAAAGCGCCTTATGACAGAGATCTGTTCGGCGGCTGGACTGACATTGACAGCGACTGCATGAACACACGTCAGGAAATCCTGGCAGACCTTTCTACAGGACCTGTCAGGAAATCGAAGAACGGATGCACTGTCGTCGCAGGGCGCTGGCTCGACCCTTACACTGACCGGATTTACACCACTGCCATTGACCTCGATATTGACCACATGGTGCCCTTAGCCTTTGCCTGGCATCGTGGCGCTGACAAATGGCCGAGCAACAAACGAGTTCAGTTTGCCAATGATCCAGTGAACCTTTTTGCAGTTCAGGCGGCTGCAAACCGCCAAAAGGGAGCGTCAGGGCCCCTCGACTGGATGCCGCCGAGCGCAGGTTTTCACTGCCAATACATTCTGCGTTTCGTGCGCATTTCCAAAACGTATGGGTTGGCATTCGACCCGCGCGAGGCTGCCGCGATCGACGCAAAAACGAAGGCTGTCTGCCGATAGGAGGCAAACTTGAAATAAGGGGATTCACGCACCGAATCTGACATGATATGACCGTCTCAGCCGATGGGGCGTTGAGATTATTCTACGACGGGCGCTGTAAAAACTCAGTGCGAGGTCGATCATGCCGGATATCCTGCTTTCACGTGTGGAGCCAGAGAACAACTGCTATCGGTTCTACAGGATCAGCATCGAACCAAATCTCTTCGGGGACCACTCCATCATGATCCAGTGGGGCCGCATCGGCCACCTGGGGCGGGTTCGCATCGCCTCGTCTGGTGAGCGGGGTGCTATCAATCATCGTGCAGGTTTGATAGAGCGTCGCAAAATCAAGAAGGGCTACGTCAGACAGGACGCCAAAGAAAATCTGACATTATGGGGTGACGATATAATAGAGGTCGACATCCAGCCCTAGTGAAAATTTGGACTGGGTCTGCATCTCACGACTGGGCAAACCTGTCTTGCTGCCGTATTTACGTTTGGATTCCATCCAATATCAGTGTCATTCAAAGCGGTCGCCACGCAAAATAACGGCAACTCTATCCTGAACGGTCTTTGACTTCTCCCGGTCTGCAAAAAGGAGATCATCAACAAATTCGCGCATATCGCTTCTGATACCATCTGTCTCCCAAGACGGCCTCGATCTCATTACATCTTCAATACGACCAATACCAATCAGACCATCAACTAAAGACCGATGCTCGAGTCGATCAGCTGCGTCCTTTTTGGCCTTGACCCAAGAGGGGCCAAGATGTACTCCCCAGCGCTCTGACAGAAGCTCAAGTGACGGCAGAGACAAGTCACCAAGCACAGATGCCCCCTCGCACGTCAATCGGCGTTCCACCAGGAACTCGGCAAGGCTACAACAAAGCACTGCTACCCGCTCCGGCCTGATGTCCCAATGAGAAATTGCGGCCAGATGCTCTCCGATCGTTTCAAGCGTTGCTTCGTCCTTCTCCAGAGGGCTCGATACGACGTTGTGTCCACCTTTCGCATGCTGGGTATAGCAAGACGCGATCGTATCGAGTGCATCTACCTGGTTTCGAACAATTTCGAAACCTGCCGCGGTCTCACGCACGAGAACGATACGCGGCGGCATGAAATCCTCTCCGCGGCGACCAGTCTTACCTGATAGAAAAAATGCCGTGAAAGGTGTTGCAGCGCCCCTGAGTAGCGCAAACTCGGCACCCCAACCTCCCGGTGTCGATTTTGCGTTCCCATCGCCTGGGAGGGCAGGAAGACGGGACATAATGGCCCTCAAACGTCCCGACGTAGATGCAATCGCCGGTGTCGGCTGATCCTGCACCAGAAGCGCCATGACTTCCGCAATATCAACAAGATCGCAACCGATAGATCCCTCAGATCCGGCCAAAACGGCTTCGCGAAAACTCTTTGATGCCAACTTCCGCTCAGCAGCATTCGGCGCCGGTTTCGCGCTGATGCAATACAATATTCCAATGCCGTCGGCCTCCCCTATGGTCGATCGCACAATGGCGGCGTGCACACCCGCGAGAACCTTCAAGGATTCGGGAGAGGCAAAGCCGATGAAAGCATCAATCCCACGAAACTCGCAATATGCCGCCGCAGACATGGGAAGCACGAGAATTCCACTCGAAGCTCCGTCTGATACAAAGTCTGACAGCTCGTCGAAGCGCTCGATATCACAGGTGCGATGACCTACAGTTTTTCCCCCGCCAATCACGTCACCTTCGGACTTGTCTCCCATGCGGCAGCCACCAAATCCAAAGACTCTCGCATCACATGCTTCGGAGAGTTCATCGGCAATGCAAGATACTTCAAATGCAGTATCCACGAGAATAACACATCGCTTGGTGTGGGAAATGATGCTGAGACATGTTTTGATGCGTGCAGTATCGAAACCAGACATTGACCTGTCCATAATTAAAGCCTCGATGGCTTCAACACCACGCGGCTCTGATACAGGAATTGGCTCGCCAAACATAGGCAGCATTGCCTGGTTCGATAGAGTTGCAAGACCGGCATCTCCAGCCGGCCTCTTAAGCCTTCCACCGAGACCAACCTGCCATTCAATGCGCAGTGCCTCGACCGAAGTCATCAGACCTGCCGCAATGCGATGAAACCCACTTCGAACAGCAAGTGCAGCCGGATCTCCAGCTCGAACATCGACGATGTGCGTGTCAAGGATAGCGCCTAACTCTGCATCAATCTGATCGAGCAAATCGAATTGGAATGGCAGAAGCTCAATCTCGCGCCTCTCAATCCTAATCTTGTGTGCATCTTGAGCCGTCGATCGGCATAAAACGGCTCCCAGCGCATTGAATACTTCGCCTTGTGCCGCCTCTGCTTTGGCCTGAGTGCGCTTGGGCCGCTTTGCAGATTGAGTGAGAGCAAGCGGTGCGGCAGCCATGCCGATCTCATCGATCGCAGCCTGGGGAAGATGAAGAGCTCCGGCGGTTTCAAGAATATCCAGCGCGCCTTCAAGCAAAAGGCCGCCAGGGAGTTGATGACTAAGACCCACCGTCCAACCACCTGCCGCCTGCGTCATCAGACTCCTTCGCGTGCCACCGGGGAGAATACGCGACACATCAGACTCGATACTGTCGAGAACGATTCCGGCAGATGCCTTGAGTTCATCCATAAGCTCACTGCCATCACGAAAATCAGATCCAGGCGTCATGATCCTCATTGGTCCGCGCCGCCCACGCTTCCATGCTTCGAGTGCGAGAGGCGACACGAGCGAGACAGTGCCATGCCGCCTCGACGGCGCCCCATCGTCATGCATGATGCAACGTTCATACATGTCAGATACAATCGCAGCGATGGCCCGACCAACAATGCCCTTTGAAGATCCGGCAGGAACCTCAACAAGCGCAGCACCATGCTCGTAAATCGTTTGACTCGCAGCAAAAACAAGGTCCTCCTCTTCAGACCCCATGCGCGCCGATATCGGCCTCCAAGGTTGGAAATCTTGCATGCCTGACGTCAGTCTTCGCATAGCCTGATCAGGACTTACATGACGCAGAAGATGTGAGAGAATTTCGAGTGCTTCAGTGCGCCAATCCCGACCCCAGGCCCAGAATGTCTCACCCGCCTCACGTCGCGCTTCATGTGGATCACGATGGCCGGCCTTTGACTGTCCGCTCAGAACCCTGTCGTTGAATTCGATATTGTTCGACATTCCACGGCGTGAAAAGTTTGCACTCCCAGCGACCGCAAACTCATCATTGATGAACAGATTTGCATGCATCATGCCTGGAAACCGTCCCAAAGAGGCCTCGGCTTTCGCTTCATCAAAAACGCGGATGCGGATTGCGCCTGAAAGAATCGCTTCACGAGCCTGCACCGCCTTGAGATCACGCATGTCACGCGCAAAAACCCCAGTCTGGGACATGAAATGCCGACGGGCGTGTTCCGGT
>NZ_JBMERN010000148.1:0-7968 GCF_049310965.1 Loktanella sp. DJP18
AATAATTGTAGAAACAGGGTAAACGATTGAATGAACCTTCGCGCCTTGCGTCTTTTCCGCCTCGTGGTTACCACCGGGGCCCTTGCAGAAGCGTCCGACCGGTTGAACATCTCGGTTTCGGCAGCAAGCCGTCTGTTGTCGCAACTGGAAAGGGACGTCGGACTGACACTGTTTTCACGTCAACGGCGCCGGCTGGAACTGACAGAACATGGACAGATCTTCTACCGTCAGATCGCCAACACCCTGATCGGCATCGACGAGATTCCCAAGGTCGCAAAGGATATACAGGGCCGCACAAAGGAATGGCTCTCAATCGTCACGGCAGCGCCGCTTGCTAATGGCCTCGCCGTGCCGGCTCTCACCCGCCTTTACGCCCGGCAGCCACTGATTCAGTGCACGATCAACGTCGAAAGTCGGTTTGATATCGAGAGTAAAGTATCCGTCCGTGGTTACAATCTTGGCCTGATCTCTTTGCCGGTAGAGAACGCGATTATTGACCTCCAGGTGGTACCGATACTGCGTTCCCGGCTTTGCGTCCTGCTGCCCGCATCTCACAGGCTCTCTCAACGTAAACAAATCGGAATTGAAGAGCTGAAGAACGAAACCTTTGTTACTCTGACGCCCGGGCAACGTTGGCGCGATCGTCTTGAAGAAACTATGGGCCGCGCGGGATTTTCCTACAATATAGTCTGTGAAACCAGTTCTACTGTTGTCAATGTCGACATGGTGCGTGCTGGACTGGGGATTACGCTGATCGATCGCGTGTGCGCTCCTGCTACGATAGACAAAGGTCTTGTTCTGCTACCGGTCACCGAACCATCGTGGATTACCTATGCCAGCCTGCATCCGCCAGGTCCCCACGCACCTCTCGCGGAACGCTTTCTGGATGACGTCTCCAGTCACATCGAAGATTTGCGGCAAAGCGAGCCGCAAACCCGGGATCTGCTGGAACTGATCTGATTGCGTTTCTACGGTGCAAATCGTGCACTGACGTCTCGAGCGAGGCTAGCAGCTGCACGTGAAATCGCCACGCTGTCGCCACTGTATTGCGCAGGATCGAGCGCTGCTGCGATTTGGGCGTCTGTTAGATGCGCTGTGATCTGTGGTGCTGCGGCAAGATCTCCCACGCAGCCGTTTTCCAGCGCATGATGGACAATATCATGGGCAACCCCCCGGCCCACTCTGGGGGCTAGAACCATCATCAGGTTTTCAGCGGAGATCGCACCTTTGCTTCGTCCAAGGTTTTCGGCCATCCGCATCGGATGCGGTGTCAGTCGCGCTAGCGTTTCGGCAAAGCTTTCGCTCATCCGCCAAGCCAGCGGCACGGCATGATCGAGCACTGAAGAGAGCAACTGGTTCGCCACGGCGTCGCCTTCATGGCTGCTCCGCCCGGTTTCCAACGCGGGTGCCGCCAGACTGCGCAATTCTGCGGCCAGTGCAATGGCGCGGACCACAAACTTCGGGTTAATCTTCTGCGGCATGGTGGAAGAGCCGACAGTGCCTCCGTCCAACCGTTCAGTTACCTCGCCGAGTTCATCCGTCATCAAGGTATAGATCTCAGTGGTAACACGCTCCACTGTCATCGCCAGAAGCGCCAGCTGAACGACATATTCTGCGAACATATCGTTACCTGTTCGCCCAGGTACCATCAGCTCCCGCAGTCCAAGGTGTGCCGCAAGGCGCTTGTTCAGCGCTCGACCCTGAGGGCCGAAGGCATGCATAGCGCCGACCGCACCTCCGAATGGCAGGGCCATCATTCGCTTGAACGCATCAGTCAGGCGGCCTTCGGCGCGCTCCATCTCTTCAATCCAGCCTGCAACCTTGAATCCGAAGGTGATTGGCAGTGCATGCTGACGGTTTGTCCGACCCGCCATCTGGGTCGTCGCGTGATCGCGGGCCAGATCGCCCATGCGGTCAACTGCACGTGCGAGGTGGGTGCGAATATTGCGGTCCGCCTCACGCAATAGCAACAGCCGTCCGGTTTGCATCACGTTCTGCGTCGTCGCACCCCAGTGAACATAATCACCGGCCTGACCTGCGGCTTTACCGAGCAGCCGTGTCAGTGACAGAACCGGCGCCATTGTGTGTGCAACATCTGCTGCCATCGCGTCCCGACCGAGAATGTCGAGATGTGCTGCGGCCGAAATATCCTTCGCTGCCCAGTCCGGGATCATGCCCAATTCCGCCTGTGCCTGCGCCAGTGCCGCCTCTACATCGAGCCACGATTGCCACTGGGTGTCGCGCGCGAAGAGGGTGTCAGGTGTCAGGATCATAGAGCGGCCTCATGCGCGGTAAGCTGGTCCGGGCGGAATTGTGGTGCCGCAGCCAACAGACGAGCCGTATAGTCGTTGGACGGATGTCGCAGGACGGTTTGGCATTCACCTTCCTCGATCAGTTTGCCATTCAGCATGACGCCGACACGGTCGGCAACCTGATGAACGACCGCCATGTCATGCGTGATGACGAGGCAGCTCAGGCCCAGCTCTGCCTGCAACTCGGTCAGAAGGTTAAGGATCTGGGCCTGCACCGAGACATCGAGAGCGGAAGTCGGCTCGTCACAGACGAGTGCCTGCGGACGCGTGACCAACGCGCGTGCAATTGCCACCCGTTGCCGTTGCCCACCTGAAAGTTGCGCCGGGTAAGAATGCAGCAGCCTTGTCGGCAGGCGAACCATGTCCATCGCCTCCCGGATCTTCGCATCACGGGTTGAGGCATCATCGGTTCCGCGCAGAACCAGCGGCCGCGCGACGATCTCAGCCAAGGTCCGGCGCGGATTGAGCGAGGAGTAAGGGTCCTGAAATATCGGCTGCACAAGTGCGGCCCTTTCCAACGGCGGCAGGTCAGCGACCGGTCTTCCCAGCATCTGCACGGAGCCTGCGGTTGGCAACAGGAGACCGAGCATGATCCGGGCCAAGGTGGATTTGCCGGATCCACTTTCGCCAACCAGCGCGAGTGTTTCCCCGCGGCGAAGTGTCAGGGTGACCCCGTCGACAGCACGGATTTCATGTTTTGGCCCGAACAGACCTTTGCGTGATTGGAAGACCTGAGTGATCTCTTGCGCCGCGATGACTGCATCATCATTGGCAGCAGCGACATGGTCCGCACGGATTGGTGCGGCCGGGACAGGTGCCGGTCGTTCTGCATCTGTCAGGATGCAGCGACGCGTATGGGAGTCTTTTCCAAGCTGGGGCGGTCGTGCCGCAACGCAGTCTGGTCGCACGTAGGAGCAGCGCGGGGCAAAGATACAGCCATCAGGCGGTGACATCAGCGACGGGACCGTCCCAGGGATCGCCCCCAGCTTGCGTGGCGGGCCGTCCATACGCGGAATGGCCCGCAGAAGGGCTTGCGTATAGGGATGCGCCGGATCAGCCATGACGGCCTGTGCCGTGCCCTCCTCGATCACTTCGCCGCCATACATCACCGCGACCCGGTCGGTCTGTTCGGCAACGACAGCAAGATCATGAGTGATCAGGATCATAGCCATGTTCATCTCGCGTCGTAGTCCCGCCAGCAGATCAAGGATCTGTGCCTGAATGGTAACATCTAGAGCCGTCGTCGGTTCGTCAGCGATCAGGAGCTCTGGCTCCAACATCAGCGCCATTGCGATCATAACCCGCTGGCGCTGGCCACCCGACAGCTGATGAGGATATTGCGAGAGCCGTGCCACCGGGTCAGGAATGCCGACCCGGTCCAACAACATTAATGCGCGGTCACGGGCGGTGCTCTCTGTATGTCCCCCAAAACGAACTGCCCCTTCGGTCAGTTGCCTGCCAATTGAATAGACGGGGTTCAGCGAGGTCATCGGCTCTTGGAAGATCATCGCAATCCGGTGGCCGAGAAACTTCTGCGAAAAACTGACGTCAGACAGGCTGTTCAGATCTGTGCCGTCGAACATCATTTGGCCCGACCGGACCGCTTTTTTCGGCAGCAACCGCATCAAGGCAAGCGCGGTCATGCTTTTTCCAGATCCGCTTTCGCCAACGATGCCGAGCGCCTCGCCGCGGCCAAGACTGATGCTGGTATTGCGCACAGCGTGCAACATGCCGGTTGGCAGTGGAAGGCCGACGGAAAGGTCTTTAATCTCAAGAAGTCTGGTCATCAGTTGCGACCCTCCGGGGAGGTAATGTCACGCAGGCCATCACCCATCAGGTTAGCGCCGATCACAAGCGTGAAGAGGCAAATGCCAGGCAGCACAACCAGCCACGGGCGGTAAAACATCGCTTCCTTGCCTTCGGCTATCATCAGGCCCCAACTGGGCGTCGGTGGTTGAATTCCAACTCCAAGAAAGGAAAGTGATGCCTCTGCTAGGATTGCGATACCCAGTTCAAAGGTGAAAATGACGATAATTTGCGGGATAAGGTTCGGAATAATCTCGTGCCAAATGATCTGCAGCGAGGACGCGCCGGACGCAGCAGAAGCTGCGACGAAATCGAGACTCCGCAGCCGCTGCGTGGCAGCACGGGTGACGACGAGGTAATAGGTCCAGTGCAGCACGCCGATAATTCCGATCACCACCCAGATCGACGGCCCGATGATGAAAACGAGTGCCATTGCCAGCAGCAGGCCTGGCAGGGCCAACTGCGCTGTCAGTGCAAAACTGACAACATGATCGACCCAGCCGCCAAAATAGCCCGCGGCAACGCCAAGGGTCACACCGATGATCAATCCGATCGAGGCGGCACCCAGACCGATCGAGATCGACACCCTCGTGCCGTAGATGAGGCGGCTAAGGTAATCCCGGCCGTTCTGATCCGTGCCGAGAATATGCTCCCACGTCCCGGCGTCGTCCCAGACCGGTGGCATCATTCGGCTACTCAGGGACTGAATAAAGGGATCATGGGGGGCGATCAGCGGCGCAAAAATCGCGATCAGAACCAGAGCCACGATCAGTCCTGTTCCGATTTTGAAACCTGTGTGGCTCAGTGCCGTTCGACGCATCATCTGGCGCGGCGTAACGGCTGCCGCCTCTTCGGGTGCGTCCACGGAAAAGGTGTTAGTTTGGGTCATCCGATGCGGATCCTCGGGTCAAGCGCGGCGTTGATAATGTCGGCCAGCAGGTTCATTGCGACAAAGACGATGGCGAAAACGAAGATCAGCATCTGCACGGTAGGAATATCAGCACCAAGGATCGATTCCAGCGCCAGCCTCCCGAGTCCGTTAATGGCAAAGATGCTTTCGGTGATGACCGACCCTCCGAACTTTTGTCCAAGCTGGACAGCAAGGACGGAGATCACCGGCAACAGCGCATTGCGTAAGGCGTGCCGCTTCAGAAGAGAGCCGGCGCGGTAACCTTTGGAACGGGCAGTGCGGATATAGTCAGCTCCCATGACTTCGATCAGACCCGTGCGGGTCAGCCGCATGATGGCGGGGACAGACGAAGCCCCCAACACAAAGGCGGGCAAGACAAAATGCCGCCAGGTGTCATCTCCGGAGACCGGGAAGATCGGCACCATCACCGCAAAGACGATGATCATGATCAGTCCCAGCCAGAAGTTCGGAACGGCTTGCGCAGATACCGCGACGCCCAATGCCATGCGATCGATCCATGAGTTGGGATTCAGCGCAGCCAGAGCACCAAGCGGAATGGCAATCACGATTGTTACACTAAGAGCGGACAGCGCGAGCGCGATTGTGACACCCGCTCGTTCGGCGACAAGTTCTGCTACAGGCTTATGCCAATAGTAGCTTTCGCCAAAATCACCCTGCAGCACACCGGTGAGCCACTGGACATATCGTACAGGCATCGATTGATCGAGGCCATAGCGCGCGCGAATCATGTCCACGACCTCAGGAGTCGCGTCTTCACCCGCAATGGCCTGCGCCGGATCTGTGGCGACGTTGAGCAGAAAAAATGCGGCAAGCGATACAGTAAAGGCAACGGACAGCGCCAGCAGGCTGCGCATCAGGATGTATTTTAACATGAGACAGGCTTTCAGTTCGCGGACGAGGTCGGCGTCGTCTGCGCCCCGGTTCCGCCTGAGGCGGGGAGCCGGAACGCAGGAAGGCGCATTACTGCCAGCTTGCGTTCTGCAGGCGCGGCAGACCGTCCGGATCAAGTGGGAAGTCGAGCTCAGGTGACACGAGGTAGTTTGCTGAATAAGTAAACAGCGGTGCCCAATAGGCCTGGTCCGCAATCTTGGTCAGAACACTCGAGTAGATATCGGCTCGTTCGCCCTGATCGCTGGTCTGCTCCGCGGCCAACACTTCATCAGCCAGCGCTGCGTCTCCCGACAGATTGCGATCTGTATCGTCGGCAAAGTGGATTCTTGCGACTGCGGCTGTGTCAGCCGTGCCGCCTGATCCCCACGTGCCGATGTAGGCTGGAATTTCCTGAGAGGCGCGTGCCTGATTAAGGGACTCGAGCTTGACGTAACGCAGGTTCACATCGATACCGACAGCTTCCAGGTCCGCGGCGACGGCCTCTGCTACCGGCTTCTCGCGATAAGCCCAGAGATCGAGCGGAAATCCGTCCGGGTAACCAGCCTCATCAAGCAAAGCTTTTGCAGCGTCAGGATCATAAGGATAGTCTTTCACACTCTGATCACAGCCGAACTGAGCGGGATGGCAGGCCGTGTGGATCGGCTCGGCGCTGCCGCCGATCAGATATTTTGCCATTTCCGACTTGTTGAGCGCATGGTTGATCGCCTGACGCACTTTGACCTCAGTCAACGGACCCTCGGCGTCTGTATATCCAGCCGCATCCAGCACGGCGAAGGCAATGCGAAGGTCAGGTCCGCTTAAATGTGTCGCCATCGGCGTCGCGCCAAGGCTTTCGGCCAGATCGAGCGGAACGTTAAACATCCAGTCAATACCACCGGACATCAGTTCCGCCTGCTGGGTGCCGACATCGGGGATATTGCGCACCACAATATTCTCAATGGCGGGTGGCTCGCCGAAATAGTCGGTAAAGCGTTCCAAGACGAGTTCTTGACCGGGCTCAAAACTGACAACTTTGTAAGGACCGGTGCCAATGAGATTCTGCGCCATCGCGTCCCGATCAATGTCACCGCCTTCCTCATAGGTGCCCGCCTTGCGCAGCATGATACGCTGCGCCATGTCGCGCAGCACCAATGGGTAGATGGTCTTGAGGTTAAAACGGACGGTATTTGGCCCGGTGACCTCGGCGCTATCCAGCCAGCGTCCGATCGTGCCATTGGCATTGGACTGGCTGTCTTCACGGATGATCCAGTTATAGGTATAAGCCACATCCTCAGGCGTCAGCGCGCTGCCATCGTGGAATTTCACGTCGTCGCGCAGGGTAATATCAAGGGTCTTCTCGTCGACGTAATTGTAGCCTGTGGCAACCGCTGGCTTGAACTCCTGGGTCTCGGGGTCAAGATCGAACAGCGTTGCATCCGTCAGCTGCGCAAGGATGATATATTCGCGCTTGGTGGTGTAGTTGTAGTCAAGGTTCAGGATTTCTTCGGCCATGGCAACACGCAGGGTGTCATCGCCCTTGTCCGCCAAGGTTGGTGTCGCAGCAAATGATGCATACAGGATCGCCGGAGCGATGGCGTGTTTGATGAAGTTGTTCATGGTTACTCCTCCCTGAGTATGCACAGAGGCTAGCTGTTGCAATCATGTGCGTAAATTGTTAGGTTTGCATTGATAGTTTCGAAAACGGAAAGTAACATGAAGCCGATAAGGCCTGACTCATCGATGGGTTCGTCGGGGACTACGGCCAAAACTTATTTACTGCTGCTTTAGGCTCTGGACTTCGGTAACGGGGACCTTTCAGTCAAGTGCTTTTTGACATGTGCGTCCGGCCGCCCGTTTGCGGTTTGATGCGGGTTCTTTCTGAGCCGTCCTTTTATCACTGCCCCTTTGTCTGAGACCTCTCGGGTGCATGCTTTGGTCCGTGGTCGGCGCGGGGCGCCAACATGATGCTGGTTCAATGCAATTCAGATGTGCCCGTCTCATTGGCGTGCTCAATGTGGATCGGCCGAGGCAGGTGACTTTTCGAGGCAT
>NZ_JBMERN010000149.1:0-7889 GCF_049310965.1 Loktanella sp. DJP18
ATTGATGTCTTCATGAGAATCCTCCGTCTAGCATATAGGACCGCTGGTACTGCGTCAGACGCAGTGCCGTCCCGTCCGGGTAGCGGGATCGAGCCGTTCGAAAGCATTTGGAGCAGCGTCTCGGAGGCCAAGCCTTCTTCTCTCTCGGGCTCTGAACCCGCCATGGGGAGCCGGATGCCCCCCATGGTCGTGGTCATGATCGTGGATCGTCAGATCAGAAGTCCCAGAAGCCTTCTTCGCCGTAGTCATCGCAGGAAGCGCCGACTTCGGTCTCCTCAAGAAAGCCGCTCCTGTCGGTGTCATAACCGCCGTAGACGCTCGTGCCGAACTCGTCTTCCGACAGAAGACCATCTCGGTCGGCGTCCCACTCGTTGAACATGCCGCTTTCGCCGAAGCCAGCACCGAACTCGTCTTCGGTCAGCGACAGGTCAGCATCGCTGTCCCAGACGCCGTAGTCCTCCGTTGCCCTGAAGCCAACCTGCTGCTCTTCTTCCGTGAAAAGCCCGTCCTGATCGGAATCATAGGACCCATAGAGGCCGGTGCTGTACTCGGCTTCCGACAGGTAGGTGTCATCGTCGATATCAGCTTCACCGAACCACTCGTTCTCGCCGTAGGCTGCGCCGTATTCGGTCTGGTCCAGCATCGTGTCCTGGTTCGTGTCCCAGTCGCCGTGGCAGTCTGCCAGAGCGGGGGTGGCGCCGACGCCAAGTGCAAGGATCGACGTCATCGCGAGATTGCGCAAAGTGAGTGTCATGGAAATTCCTCCATATTTGGTTGTCCGGCGTGCGCGCCTAGGGTTCGCTGGCCCGCCGCCGGATGTGACGGCTCCGCTGCTGTTTTCAACAGGAGCGAAACCGGCGCTGGTCGAGGTGAAGGGTCGACCGAAGCCGACCCTTCGTAAGTCGTGAGGGATCAGACGTCCCAGAAACCGCCGTCGCCCATGTCGTCGCCGACATCGCCGAACTCTGGCTCTTCAATCACGCCGCTGTCGTCGGCGTCGTAGGAGTTGAAGACGCCAGTGTTGAATTCGTCCTCGGACAGGGCGCCATCAGCGTCTTCGTCCCACGTGCTGTAGGCGCTGTCGTCGCCCCAGGCAGTGCCCCAGCCGTCGTTGAACTCTTGCTCGCTCAGCGCGCCGTCAGCGTCCATATCCCAGGCACTCATGTCTTCCTGTGCCATGGCGGGCGCGGCCACAAAAGCTGCGAGGACGGCACCGATGGCGGCAAGTTTTTTGATCTCGATTGTCATTTTTTTCTCCTGTTGCAGATGACGGCCGTGGCCACCTTGAGGAGAGAACCTGCTTCTGCTGCTTCTGTTCCCGAGCTTTTTGAATCGTGATGTGCCGCACCAAGGCGGACTTTAATCGCGCTCTGGCAGCAATGACTTTGGCGCCTTTCGCCAAAGTCCGGCCTTTGCGCCGGCGCAGGACGTTGTGGACCCTTGTCGCAGCGATCTCGCCTTGAGCCATTGCGATCGCAATCTGGTTCAGGCCCGACTTTGATAATCTCCGACATGCTCTCCTGTGTGGATTGCTACAGACCCACCTTGGCACACTGATGCCGTCTGGGGGCGGTTACATCATCAACGCCATCTGCCTCTGACCCTTCGACGAGTTCTGCTGCTGACGTGGAAGAGCGCCTGGAACTGCTGTCGAGGAAGCCTTTAGCCCCGTAATCGACTTATTCTGACTTTGACATTGCCGCCGTCACTGCGCTTGACAGCTGCCAGATCTATGTGGGAACGTTCCCGAAGCAAGGAAACGATAGGCTTTTGCCCGATTGCGGCCGGCTGTAAGTACTGCGCCAGAGGAGGGGCCGGTTCTTTGAAGAGACGTCAAGGCACCACCATCGTAGACATCGCACGGCTTACCGGTCTGTCGAAGAGCACAGTGTCTCGGGTGCTGACCGATGCCCCCAACATCTCGGACGAGGCGCGGGACAAGGTGCGCGAAGTCGTTCGCCATACCGGCTATCGTCCGAACGACCTCGCGCGTAGCCTGCGATCGGGCCGTACTGGCGTCGTCGGTCTGGTAATCCCCGATATCGCCAATCCGTTTTGGGCGGATGTTGCGAGGGGCGCGCAGGACGCTGCGTCGGACAGCGGCACCTCGATTCTGATCTTCAGCTCCGACTGGGATCCCGAGCGCGAGAAACGCCATTTTCGCGCCTTGGTTCAGGCACGGGTTGATGGCGCGATAATCAATCCGGTCCGCGACAGTCTGGACGACATTGAAGATTTCAACATTCCGGTCGTGCTGATCGGCTCGTCGG
Organism: Loktanella sp. DJP18; assembly: GCF_049310965.1. Lineage (NCBI taxonomy): Bacteria > Pseudomonadati > Pseudomonadota > Alphaproteobacteria > Rhodobacterales > Roseobacteraceae > Loktanella > Loktanella sp. DJP18. Next base: position 2,271 of record NZ_JBMERN010000149.1, read on the forward strand.
CGGGGCGGTTTTCGGGGTTGCCCTCGGTCGGCAGCGATATTGAACAGGGGGTCGCGCTGGGGCTGGCCCATACCGGCGGGCTGGGATTGAGCCAGCCGACGCTGATCGTTGGCGATGCCGAGCGCAGCGCCCGGGTCAGGTTCGTCGCAGCGGTGCAGGCGCATGTCCACGGCCGACACAGAACGCAGGACCAGACGAACGAACCGCTGGTGGTCGAGGATGGTCACTACACGGTCGAGGGAGGCCGAGAGGCTATGGCCCGGATCCTGAGTCGCCGACAGACGCCCGACCTGATCTTTGCCGCTAACGACCTCATGGCGCTGGGGGCGATGCAGGCGGTGCGGGCGGCGGGTCTACGCTGTCCCGAGGATATCTCGATCCTGGGGTTCGACGGGATTCCGGCCGGCGCGGTCAGTGCACCCGCGCTGACCACGGTTGTCAAACCGTCGCGCCAGATCGGCGCCAGCGGCTTTGCCCTCCTTTCCGAGGGTGCGACCGGAACCCGCCACCTGACGCTTCCCTGCACACTGCTTGAACGCGGGTCCGTTGCGGCCCGCGCGCTTAGTGTCCCCCTGTCCGACACTCCCCCGTCTGACACTCCCCCGTCCGACACTCACCTGTCGGACACTTTTCCGCCCCGCCCGCCCCTGCTCCGCGCCGTCTAGGAGAATACCGAATGCCGGCATCCTCTGCTGCATCTGGCGATGGGAACGTTCCCAACCTACCGGACCCGCATCTTCCTGTTCTCGGTGACAGCCGGTCGGAACGGATCGTCGACGGGTTCCGCAGGTGGGCCCCTTACTACATCATGCTGCTGCCGGGGCTGATCTACTTTGGCCTGTTCCACTATCTGCCGGTCTGGGAAGCCAAGCTTGCCTTCGAGGATCTGCGGATCATCGGCCCCAATGTCTGGGTCGGGCTGAAGCACTTCGCACAGCTGTTTACCTCGCCCGCGTTTGGCCAGGTGCTGATGAACACGCTGATCATCTCGGCGATGAAGATCGTGTTCGTGTTCCCGCTGCCGATCCTGCTCGCGCTGCTGATAAACGAGGTGCGTAATCCACGGTTCAGGCGCTCGGTGCAATCGGTGATTTACCTGCCGCATTTTCTGTCCTGGGTGGTCATTGCGGGGATCTTCATTGCGGCGCTGTCACCTTCGGGCGGGGCGGTGAACGACCTGCGGGACTTGCTGGGCCTGTCGCGGCACAATTACATGACCGACAGCGGCAGCATCCGCTGGGTGCTGGTCTGGTCCGAAGCCTGGCGGTCCGCCGGCTGGGATTCGCTGCTATATTTCGCCGCGATCATGGCTATCGACCCCGCGCTCTACGAGGCAGCCGAGATGGACGGGGCGGCACGCTGGCAAAAGATGCGCTACATCACCCTGCCGGGGATCGTGCCGACCATCGCTACGCTGTTCATCCTGAACGTTGGCCTGTTCCTGAACGCGGGTTTCGATCAGGTGTTCAACATGACCAATGACGCGATCCGCGACCGGATCGACATCATCGACACCTATGTCTACCGGCTGGGGATCGGCGGCGGTCAGTTCAGTCTTGCGACAGCGGCCGGCCTGTTCAAGGGCGTGATCTGCATGATCATGATGCTGGGTGCGCATTTCCTGTCCAAGCGCCTGACCGGCAAAGGGGTTTGGTAATGGCCCGTCAGACCCGCACCGGACTGGAACGGATGGAGGAGGCAATCATCGCCTCGGTCCTGATCGCGCTGGTTGTGGTGACCGTCCAACCGATCCTGAACCTGCTGGCGATTTCATTGTCGGACCCGGTTAACGTGCCGGGAATGAGCGGGCTTGCGATCGTGCCCGATGGGTTCTCCGTGGATATCTGGGCGCTTCTGGCCCAGCATCCGGCGGTCCAGCGCGGGCTGCTAAATTCGCTGTTCATCACCAGTGTCGGCACCGCACTGAACTTGACCTGCACGGCGCTGATGGCTTGGGCACTGTCACGCCAGCGGCTGCCGTTCCGGCGCACGATCTTCATCATGGTCTTGCTGACCATCGTGTTCGAACCGGGAATTATTCCCGACTATTTCGTAATGCGGCGGCTTGGCCTGCTGGATACCTACAGCTCGGTCATTCTCTACAAGCTCGTAAACGCCTGGTATCTGATCATCCTGATCCGGTTCTTCGAAGAGGTTCCGGAAGAACTGATCGAAGCCGCCGAAGGCCTGCTATGAACCGCTCGCGACCTGATCGCATAAAAGGCTACACCCACAGGGTGCAGCTCCATGTTTCAGGATGAAATGTATCAGACAAGCGTGACAGGGGGGGTTCTCATGCCACTCATTCCGTTTCATAATGGTTTTTCGATCTTTATATTACATAATTCTCATTATGCGCCAGGCCGATAAAAGAATAAAATCAGATGATTACTGGGTTTTTCGTCCGCCGCCCTTGGTTGGTGCTTTACAATAAACCTTCGCGCTCAGCTTTCTTTCGCGCCAGTTTACGCTGACGGCGAATAGCTTCAGCCTTCTCGCGGGCTTTACGGACGGCGGGTTTTTCAAAATGTTGTTTAAGTCGCATTTCGTGGAATACGCCCTCCGCCTGAAGTTTTTTCTTCAGTACGCGCAGCGCCTGATCAACATTGTTGTCACGGACACTTACCTGCATATTATTTTACCTACGCCATCGAATTATCGCAGTCAAAAATATGCAGGATTCTGACCTTTAGCAAGGCCGGATCACGCCGTACTGGCCGCCGCGCCAGCAGCCCAGGGGAAACCATTTCACAAGATAGGCCGAGGACCCAACGATCGATCGCTCGAAGATGAGCGACGGCACCTAGCCTAGATGAAAACGACCACGGTTGAATGCTCGTAGCATGCAGTCGTAATGTGTCGGCACCACTCGGTGTAACTCAATCTTGGTCTGCGAGAGTATGTCGCGATCAATCCGGTTACCGTATCAGGGTTCATTATTCCATCGATGCCTGTTCAACCTCAAACCCTGGTTATCTCTTTGGTTTACGGCGACACCCCCTTCCCTTGACCGCCATCGTAAGGGATAGGCGTGTCAGGGATACACGAGGAAAATTCAGTCGAGACCCCCAATGATTATACAGATCATAAGAAATTAAGAGCTGCAGACCTCAAGACCTTGGCTGAACTGCGCAATTCGGCGGCTTTACCGGCAAAGTCTCCACCCGTGCGCGCCCGTCCGGCGGTTTCGGCATCGCGCGCCATCCGCTCGAGCAGAACCGCCCGTTCTTCGACGATGCGTAATGCCACTCGCACGGCTTCCTCCAGCGATCCTTCCAGCGCAGCCGAGAACGCCCCGGCGGAATAGGCATGACCAACCTGACAGCGGTACCGTAGGGGTGCTTCCTTGATCTGCGAGAGCGTTCCGCCGCAGGCCGAACAGGAAAGCGGACCGATATCGGCGATGTCTTCTATAGTATCCGACAGGCAGGACCGTTGGCCAAGGGCAATGTCGACTTCGAGCGCTAGTGCGCGGGGAATGGGGCAGTTGGGAGCTGTTACTTCATGGACGAGGGAGGTAATCAGCGCAGCGATGTCATCGGGCGCGACGCGGTGGTCAATATCGCTGACCTCTAAAGCGTTAAGGGGCATTTCAGGTGCTGTTGCGCTCAGGGGATCCTGCACAACTGTCAGCCGGCCGCACTGTTTAATAGCTAGGAGCCCTGCCCCACCTTCGCGACACGACCCGGCTCCGTATTGAATCGCGACTGAGCGGAACAACGCATCTATCGCAGGCCGTGCCATATTCTCGCGCGGGCCGCTGCCCAGGCGGATGACGCCGTCAATGATAAGCAAGTGCCGGTCCGCAGGCGCCACATAAATACGACCGTTCCGCACAGGCTCACCCTCGACCGCCGTCGATGCAGGCAAAGCCGCACATTGGTCAAAGATATCGGCCAGAAGATCCCGCCCCTGCGATCCGACATGCAGCGCCACAAATATAGGTGCCGGCAGATTTGCAGGTATCTGCGGCAAGACCTGTTTCAGAACGGCCAAGGCACCGATTGACCCCCCGATGGCGATCACGCGTTCTACAGACATTCCGGCGGCTCCTGCGCTTCCGGATACGAACAACCGCATCCCCGGTCCTGCGCCTATGGCACAGGTATGAGCCAACATCTGCGTCTGGTGGCTGTTCCCTTTGCTAGAGGACAAGCTTGTTTTTCATGCGCATTTAATGACGCCGTTTAAGAGACAATGATACGGACGTCAGACAGTCGGCCCACAAAGCGTTCTGAAGCCTGCGACCCTACACCACCTGTCATTCGGATAACCACTGCCACCGGACTCAGGCGCGGCCCTTGACAGCTGGTCCGCTGGGGTCATGTCGCAGCCCAGCGTATTGGTCAGGAGCATGCGGGGAGCAAAAATGATGGATTGGTTGAGCACCCACAGCGACGCCCTTCAGGTGCTGCTCAGCGCTATCATGGTGGTCATTTGGGTCGCCTATCTGCAGGTGTTCCTGCTGAGTTTTCAGCGACAGCAGAGGCCCGACATTCTGATCAACATGGGTGCCGGCATCGGCTTGAAGACCCGATGCTTTGTCAGCAATCTATCGCTCGAACCGATCTACCTGCTCGAAGTGATCGTCGAAGTCGAAACGAAGAACAAATAAGCTGGATCAGTCTGGTCTTCAACCGGGGCCGCTTTAAGCGGTCCTGGACATGTTCTAGGCTCACGGATCATAGTCTTTCTGGGCTTAACTGAGCCTGGGTGAACTGGCGGCATCACCTCGGAGTACGCGGCGCCATTAAACATGTCATTCTTGTGGTGATACCGATAGTGTCAGGCGTAAACCTATTATCCGGGAGCTGGGCGTGTCGGAATATAAATCGGAAGTTGCCAAGGCGGCAGGCACCCACGCGTCCGGCGCATTGCAGGAACTTGTCGCGGAGTTCGACTGGTCGGGGACACCTTTGGGCCCGCCAGACAAATGGCCATCCTGGATCCGCAATACCGTCTCCCTGATCCTTCAGGCGCAGGTGCCGATCGTGACGTTCTGGGGCGAGACGGGCACGATGATCTATAATGACCACTTTGCAGAGTTCGCGGGCGGGCGGCACCCGGCCTCGCTCGGTGCGCCAGTGCGTGAAGTCTGGCCGGAGGTGGCGGACATTAACAGCTACGTTATCCAGGAGGTGCTGGCGGGACGCACTGTTCGCCTTCGCGATCAGGAACTGACGCTGAAGCGTAATGGTGCCGCCGAGAAAGTCTGGCTTAACGCGGATTATTCACCGGTGCTCGATGATGAGGGCCAGCCGGTCGGCGTTCTGGCGCTGCTCGCCGAGAGGACTGAGGATATCCTTGCTGACCGCAAGGTGGATGCCGAGCAGGCACGGCTGCACCAGATGTTCGATCAGGCGCCGGGGTTTATGGCGATGCTGCGCAGTCCGGGTCATATCTTTGATCTGACAAATGCGGCCTACATGCAGCTGATTGGCCACCGGGATGTAATAGGAAAGCCCGTTCGTCAGGCGTTGCCCGAGATCGAAGGCCAGGGTTTTTACGAACTGCTTGACAAGGTCTATACCTCTGGTGAGCCCTATATCGGTTCAGCGCTTTCTGTGCTTTTGCAACGCACGCCCGAGGCTACGCCCGAAGAGCGGTTTGTCGATTTTA
>NZ_JBMERN010000150.1:0-7821 GCF_049310965.1 Loktanella sp. DJP18
AAAGGTTACGCCAATTTTGCCTGTAAATACCGAAACCCGCTGTCGGGGCTGGTCAGTACGAGGCGCGGCCCGATCCTGTCTTTCACACGGTCCAGCGCGCGCGCCATCGACGCCTGCGCCAGCACGATCACATCGACCTGAGGCGCCAGCGCCAGCAGCGCCTCGGCCACCAGACGGTCGTGGCTGGCGACATCGCCGCGCCCCAGACACCCGAACGCCCCATCCACCAGGGCGGGGGTGATGTCACAGGGGTCGCCCGTCTGCGTGGCGGTGCGTGCGATCAGGTCGGATGTGGGCGCCAATGTCGTGCGCAGGGTCGCCAGCACGCCGATACGTGGCCCTGCCGCGACGGCCTCCTGCGCCATGCCCTGATCGATCCGCAGCAGGGGCACCGGACACAGCGCCTGCGCCGCATCGACCGCAGGCCCCAGCGACGAACAGGTGACGACGACTGCCGTCGCACCGGCATCGACGGCGGACCATACCAGTCCGGTCATCCGACGCATTGTCTGCGGCGACAGATCATCGTCGCGGATTGTCAGTCGCAACAGGCTTTCGTCAAGCATGTTAAAGCGTTGCCAGTCTGGAAAATAGGTGCTGGCCAGCGCCTCGAACTCGGGAATCAGGCCGGCAACCGTGTGGATCATGGCCAGTGTGCCGCCGGTGGCGCTGTGGGAATGTGTCATGCGGGGTATCCTTGGCGGGGCGGTATAGATTGCCGCCTATAGTGTAATTCCGAAATCGTAGCGCTGTCATTGCAACTAGGTCAATGGGCTGAATCGCCTTTTGCGACCGGTCTCGGGGTCATTCTGATCCCGCAGACGTAATATCAGCCACGATTGTGCCAAGGATGGCGCAACAATAGGATTGACATATAGCTGCTCTGTGTGGATTTAATGATAGCGCTGCCATAAACGGTGGGTGACCGCAGGCCATGTTCGGCGGTTGGCGACGGGATCATCGGTTGGAAAAGGGTCTGCGGTGCTGGCCCAGCGGGGGAGGAAGTCGGCATGCAGACAACGGACGTGGATACGCCGCCAAAGGGGATCGTGATGCAGGTGCTGCGCTGGATGTATGACCTGCGTCTGGTGCGCGAGGTGAACGTGCTGATCGCCGTGTTGGCCGTAGGCTTGCTGATCAGTCTGGCGACGCCCTACTTTTTGACGACCAACAACCTGATGGGCGTGTCCCGCGCGTTTTCGCTGACCGCCATCATGAGCATCGGGATGGTAATGGTGATTATAACCGGTGGAATCGACCTGTCTGTCGGATCCGCGATGGGTTTGGCATCCCTGATCACTGCGATGTGTTTCGATGCGGGATTTGCCATGCCGATCAGCATACTGGCAGGGCTGGGTGTCGGCATGTGCTTTGGCCTGACAAACGGCCTGTTGATCACCGCGATTGGTCTGCCACCATTTATCGCGACCCTCGGCACGCTCAGCATCGGGCGCGGACTGATGTACATGATCACGCATGGCGTGCCAGTCACGCCGGACACACCCCCCGCTTTTTCGGCACTGGGTCAGGGCTATGTCGGGTTCGTTCCCGTGCCCGTCGTCATCATGATAATCTTGATGGTGATTTTTGCACTGGTCATGCAACGCACGCGGTTCGGGCGCCACGTCTATGCGACTGGGGGCAATGAGTACGCCGCACGCCTATCCGGGGTCAAGACGAACCGGATCAAGCTTTACGTCTATATCCTGTCCTCGACGATCGCATCCTTGGCTGGGATCATCGGGTTCTCGCGGTATCTGTCCGCCGAACCGGCATCAGGTTTCGGATCGGAACTTGACGTGATTGCGGCTGCCGCAATCGGCGGTGCCAGCCTCGCTGGCGGCGTTGGCAGTGTAGCGGGGGCGGTGCTCGGTGCCGCGCTGGTCGGTGTGATCGCAAACGGTATCGTGCTGCTGAACATCAATACCTATGCCCAGCAGGCCATCACGGGCGGCGTCATTCTGATCGCTGTTAGCCTAGATGTACTGCGCAACAAACTTTCGGGGATGAACGGCTAGGGAGGGCTGTGAAACGAACTGATAGAAACGACGACAATCTTGGAAACAGTCCCGTCTCCGAATGGAGCGGGCGAGGAGGAGAAACTCATGCGTAATATTTTTAAGTCAGCTTCGGCTGCAATCGTCACGATGGCCTTGTTTGCGGGATCGACCGCCATGGCGCAGGATATAACGATCGCTGTGGTCCCCAAAGTGGCGGTGCCGTTCTTCGACGACGTCAACACTGGTGCGCAAGAGGCGGCAACGGAACTTGGCGTGAATTATCAATGGGTTGTACCGCAAAACACGCAAGGTGCGACACAGGTCAAGATTATCGAAGACCTGATCGCGCGACAAGTCAGTGGTATCGCGATTTCCGTGAACGAGCCAAAATCGGTCGAAGGCGTGATCAAGCAGGCGATGGATGCAGGCATCAAGGTGCTGACCTTTGACAGCGACAGCGCCGACAGTGGGCGCAGCATGTACATTGGCACAATCAACAAGCAGGCTGGCGTGACAATGGGTAACTCGATGGCTGAAGCGCTGGGTGGCACCGGTAAGGTCGCCATCGTGACCGGACAGTTGGGCGCGTCGAACTTGAACGAACGCATCGATGGCGTGAAAGAGGCGCTTGCTGCTTATCCTGACATCGAAGTTGTGGCCACGGAAGGCACGGAAGATGACCTTGCCAAGGCAGTTTCCGTGACAGAAGCTCTGTTGCGCGCAAATCCGGACCTGGCGGGAATCTTCGGGATCAGCCAAGTCGGCGGTCCGGCTGTTTCCAAGGTATTGGCGCAGCAGGAATTCGCAGATTATGCTGGGAAGCTGAAGGTCTTTGCCTTTGACGACTTGCCCGACACCATCAAAGGCGTCCAGGACGGCTTTATCAATGGCATCATGGTACAGCGTCCCATCACGATGGGTCGTCTGGCCGTCGAACATCTCGTCGCCCAGGTCAAAGGTGAAGAAACTACCAGCGAAGATGTAGATACCGGCGTCACGGTCGTGAACGCCGAAAACCTTGAAAACTACACCAAGTAAGCGACCTGTTCGCAGGCAGAGCGTACATCTCGCCCTGCCTGTGAACACAGATGGTTTCAGATCGGCTGACGGAGATCTCCATGACTTTTTTTCTCGAAATGCTGGGGATCTCCAAGACTTTTCCTGGCGTAAAAGCGCTCAAGAACGTCGATCTGCAACTTGCGCGGGGCGAAGTGCATGTCGTCGCTGGAGAGAACGGTGCTGGCAAAAGCACACTGATGAAGATTATGACCGGCGTGTTCAAGGCCGACCCCGGCGGGATCATCCGCGTCGACGGACAAGCTGTCACGATCAAGGATCCGGTCCACGCCCGGTCGCTAGGCATCAGCATAATCTATCAAGAACTGGCCGTCGTGAATAATTTAACGGTTGCTGAAAACATCTTTCTGGCCCGCGAACCGCTTGGCCGAACCGGCCTGATCGACCGGCGTCGCATGAACGCTGACGCACAGGCGGTGCTGACCGAACTGGAAATGAACATCGCGCCCACCACGATGGTCGGCACCCTTTCCATCGGGCAACAACAGATGGTCGAGATTGCGCGCGCGATCTCCTATCGCTCAAAACTGATAATCATGGACGAACCGACTGCATCGCTCAGCCATCACGAGGCGACAGTGCTGTTGCGTATGGTCCGAAAGCTGACTGCGCAAGATATCGGCGTGGTTTATATCTCTCACCGGCTGGACGAAATCTTTGACATTGCCGACCGGGTCACTGTCTTGCGTGACGGCGCAACCGTGGATTCCCGTCCCATCGCAGAGATGACCCGCGACATTTTGGTGCGAAAGATGGTGGACCGAGAGCTGTCGCAACTCTTCGGTCACCACGACACTCACGTGACCGCCGAGGTTCTCTTATCGACCAGCAGTCTGGGACTGAAACGCCAGGGCGGGCAGGGGGCCCGGGTCTGCGACATCACCTTCGATCTGCACAAGGGAGAGGTCCTCGGCTTTTTCGGCCTTGTCGGATCGGGCAGGACAGAGATCATGGAAATGCTCTTTGGTAGCAGGCCCTATGTCGGCCAGATCCAGGTCGGGGGACACAATGTCTCGATCAACTCGCCGTCGCAGGCCATCGACCTGGGCCTCGGCTTCGTCACCGAAGATCGAAAAGAACAGGGTCTTGTGCTTGGAATGAACGTGCGGGAAAACTTCAGCCTGACGCATCTGTCCGATTACTGCACCTACGACGTGGTCAACCGGCGGCGCGAAAAAACCGCGACACAGGCCTACATCCGGTCGCTGGGGATCAAGACGCCGTCGACCGAAGAGAAGGTGCTAAACCTGTCTGGCGGCAACCAGCAAAAGGTCGTGATCGCCAAATGGGTGGCGCGCCAACCCAGAATTCTAATCGTCGACGAACCGACGCGCGGCATCGATATCGGTGCCAAGGCAGAGGTGCATACCTTGCTGAACGGTCTGGCCGAAAAAGGTGTGGCGATCATCGTTGTTTCCTCTGACCTGCCTGAGGTTTTGGCGATCAGCGACCGCGTCGTCGTCCTGAAAGAAGGCCGTATCGCCGCTATCCTGGCCCGGACTGACGCGACGCAGGAAAGCGTCATGCTGGCAGCGACCGGATAACCCCACATTTCCCCCAAAACTGGAGACGACAATGACTCAACGCATCATCTTTACGGGCGGGACCGGCAAGGCCGGCCGGCATGCGTTACCCTATCTTCTGGACAAGGGCTACGACGTCCTGAACGTTGATCTGAAACCCTTTGATCATCCGGGCGTGAATACGCTGATCGCCGACATTACCGATAGCGGGCAGGTCTATAACGTGCTTTCCATGCACTTTGGCCTTGATGGTTACAACGCCGGTCCGCTGCCCGCCGTGCCAGACGCTTTGGTGCACTTCGCCGCTATCCCCCGCGTGATGATCCATCCCGACAACACCACATTTGTCCAAAACACTGTTGGCACCTATAATGTGATTGAGGCCGCGATGAAACTCGGCATCCGCAAGGTGATCATCGCCAGTTCCGAAACGACATACGGCGTCTGCTTTGCCGAAGGCGACCGGGATTACCATGCCTTTCCTCTGGAAGAGGACTACGACAGCGACCCACTGGACAGCTACGGGCTATCCAAGGTCGTCAACGAAAAGACCGCCCGCGCCTTTGCGATGCGCTTTGGTGCCGATATCTATGCTCTGCGGATCGGCAATGTGATCGAACCGCATGAATACGACATGTTTCCCGCGTTCCTCGCCGACCCACTGAGCCGCAAGCGCAACGCATGGAGCTATATCGACGCTCGCGATCTGGGGCAGATCGTCGATCTGTGCCTGCAGAAGGACGGTCTGGGCTATCAGGTCTTCAACGCTGTCAATGACACAATAACCGCCGATCTTCCGACGGCGGAGTTCCTTGCCAAATACTGCCCCGACACTCCCATCACCCGCCAGATGGATCCGCACGAAGGGCCGCTGTCCAACCGCAAGATCCGTGAGGTGTTGGGATTCAAGGAGGCGCACAACTGGCGCCAGTACGTCACGCGGTAAGGCGATGTGAAACAGATGGTTCGCCACCCCTTTTTCCGTTATTTACAGGACCGGTCCTGCAGCCAGCCCGCCATGTTGTTGCAAAGGAAAAGCCATTGACCAAAACTCGCCAGCGCCTGCCTGATCGCAAAAGCAAGGTGACCGTGCGCGAGGTCGCCCTGATGGCGGATGTCAGCGAATCCACCGTATCGCGGATCATGCGTAATCAGGGTCTGGTTGCTGACGCGACCCGCGCTAGAGTGATGGAGGCGGTTCGCGAACTGGGCTACGTCCCGAACCGGATCGCAGGCTCGCTGGCGTCGCTCGACTCACATCTGGTTGGTGTCGTGGTGCCGTCGCTGTCCAACATCGTGTTTCCAGAGGTGTTGCAGGGCATCAGCGCGGGACTTCGGTCGTCGCATTATCAGGCGGTCATCAGTATCACCGACTATGACGTGAACCGCGAGGAAACGCTGGTCCGCAGTATATTGTCCTGGCAGCCGGCGGCGATCCTGATTACCGGGTTCGACCACACGATGGCCACGCGCAAGATGTTGGACCAGAGCGGGGTGCGCGTAATCGAAATGATGGATATCGACAGCGCCCCCATCGACGCCGCCGTGGGCATGTCGCACCGCCGCGCAGGGCTGGCCGCCGGTCAGCACCTGCTCGCGCGCGGCTATCGGCGGTTCGGCTATGTAGGGCACGACTGGAACGCCGACCGCCGCGCGCGTTTGCGCTATGACGGATTGAGCGAGGCGCTGAGTGCGGCGGGACTGTCGTTCGTCGCCCATGCAGTCGGCGACGGCCAAAGTTCGGTCTCGATGGGCCGTGACGAGACCGCCCGGTTGCTTACGCAGAGCGATGTCGACGTGGCAGTTTATTCCAACGACGACATGGCGGTTGGCGGTATTTTTCATTGCATGGACGCCGGGATCGCGGTGCCGGGCGCGCTAGGCATTTTCGGCTTCAACGGGCTGGAGATCGGTCGCGATCTGCCACAGCCGCTGTCCACGATCCGGTCCAACCGGTTCATGATCGGCCAATATGCGATCGAACTGTTCCTGAAATCGCCTGACCGGCCCGACACTCCCACCATCATCGATACCGGATTCGAGATCTTTACCGGTGCCACGGCCTGACCGGCCTCATTTTTTCAGGAGTTTTCATCATGCACGCCGCCTTGTCCAACGGGTCCGTTGCCGTCATCACCGGGGCGGCATCCGGTATCGGTCTTGCTGCCGCCCACAATCTTGCGGGGCTGGGGCTGCGCCTGTGTATGGCCGATCTGGAGCAGGGGCCGCTGGACACCGCGCGCGATGCGCTGATCGCGGCGGGGGCAGCGCCTGACGATGTGATCGCGGTGCCCACCGATGTCGGCGACGTGGCCCAGCTGACCGCGCTGGCCGACCGGGCCTATGCCGCGTTTGGCTGCGTCAACCTGCTGATGAACAACGCGGGGATGCAGCCGGGCAGTTCGATTTTCGATACAGAAGGCAACTGGGACCGCATCATTGCCGTCAATATGTTCGGTGTGGTCCGGGGGTCGCAAATCTTTGCCCCGCGGATGATCGCGGGCGGCCAGCCGGGCCTGATCGTCAACACCGGATCGAAACAGGGGATCACCACGCCGCCGAGCGATCCGGCCTACAATATCTCGAAATCCGGGGTCAAGGTATTCACCGAGGCGCTGCAACACACCCTGCGCAACACGCCTGACCATCAGACCGAGGCGCGTCTGTTCATCCCCGGCTTCGTCTTTACGCCGCTGGCCGCGCCGGGCCGCACGGAAAAGCCTGACGGGGCGTGGACCGCGCAGCAGACCGTCGCCTTTTTGATGGATGCGCTGGCGGGCGACGATTTCTACATCCTGTGCCCCGACGGAGAGGTGGATCGCGGCACCGATGAAAAACGGATCCTATGGGCGGCAGGCGACATTGTCGAAAATCGCCCGCCACTATCGCGCTGGCACAAGGATCACACGGCGGATTTTGCCCGCCGCTGACGTGGTCGGCGTTGCCCCGTGCATGGCGTCACATCGCCTGCGCGGACCCCTTTGATGGGTCCATGGCTTGCGGGCACCGGATCAAATGATGTCACTTTCGGGTCAAACCAGCTGGGTCACCACGGTTTCCTGCGCCTACATCAGGCGGTACGCGCTGGATCGGACCGCTCTCGACGATCTCCACAAGCGCTTGGCGTTGGGCATCATTAAGCTTGGACCGCGGGCCGGGCGGCTTGCCATCAATCAACGCATCCGGGCCGCGGGCATTGAACCGCATAACCCAGTCCCGCG
>NZ_JBMERN010000151.1:0-7609 GCF_049310965.1 Loktanella sp. DJP18
TGAAATCAGAGACGCCGCATGAAATCGGCGGACAACTCCTTTGACAAACACCGGCCGTCAGAGCCTGCCATCTGCGGTCCGGTCATAATCAGATTGCAAGAAGCAAAGCAGCGTATGCCAGCACTGCACCGACGAAAGGCCATAACCGGCTTTCGCGCTCGTCCGGGAGTTCTTCTTTCAGGACGTTGAGTACTACAGCTCCGGCCAGGAAAGCAAAGAGAAGGTCCACCCAGACTGCCGGCAGATCTGTCAGCCAGCCCAGCGTCCAGCCCAGTATAACGGCACCAGCGAGAATCCACCGCGCAGTCTTGTCATAGCGGGCCTTGTGATCCTGACGCAGCCCAAAGTCGTTGGTGACGAAGTGCAGCGCCATAGCCAATCCATAAATGAGGAGGGAGACGTAGCCAGATTCTTCGCGGTGAAGTAATAGGTAGCCGATAATCAAGTTATAAATCGCGAACGATCCGATATGCAGCCAGAAGGGCGCTTCATTGGCGTTAACCTTTTCTGACAGAGCGACGTCCTGTCGGGAAACCTTGATGACCCTTTCCAGTCCATAAAACACGACCAGGCCGGCTAGCGAGAGCGAATAGACCAGTGCATCTGCCGATTCTTCAGTTGTGTTCAGGTGCATTGCGAAAGTCGCGCTATGCGCCGCAAGCTCCGGAAGGACGTGCAAAAAAATATAGGTGACCGCAACGCCACCGGCTGCGGACAGCCAGCGGCTTCGCGGTGTGCGATCGAGAAACCTGAGCCATCCGATGCCGATGTGAACGAGCGCAAAGGCAGCGGCGAAGAGAAAACTTGTGACTGTCATGTCAGCATAATCCTGCATAGCGGATCATGTTCCTTGATTGCTAGATTGCGTGCTCAACAGCTCTACCATATCGCGGAATTTCAGCTTGAATTCTGACGGCATACTGCATCAGTATTCGTCCGATAAATGTATAATATAATTAAAGAAACTTGTCATAGCGATTTGAAAAAATCTGAACATTACAATCATTTATAGATTGGGAAAGGGAACATGTGACCGGGACCACCCGTTAGGTTGCATACGCAGTGAGATGCTGCCAACCAAACTGGAGGAATATCATGACTATGAAGTTCACAAAGATTACGAGCATCGCCGCACTTGTCGCAGCACTTGGTGCGGCACCTGTAATGGCACAAGATACTGGCATGTGGGACGTTAACAGCGACGGTGCTTTGGGTGCAGATGAGTTTGCGACAGGCTTTGCTGACCGCGGTATCTTTGACACCTGGGACCAGGATAAGGATGGCTTGCTGTCCGACACTGAATTCTCCGATGGCGTCTACGGCACATATGATGCCAACGTCAGCGGCGACCTCGATGAAACTGAGTATGGTGTGTACGATGACCGCCGCAGTGCTGCCGGGTACTGGGGGAATGATGAAGTCGCTACCGACTATCAGGCCTGGGACGTAGATGGTGACGGCGTCATTCTGTCGAATGAATTCGCTGATGGCTGGGGCGAAGTCGGCATGCTTGGCGAATGGGACGTCGATGCCGATGGTGCGTTGTCCGAGGACGAGTTTTCGAACGGTGTGTTCGGCGAGTACGATGAAGATGGCACCGGTATCATTGAAGAGCCCGAGCTGACCGACATCGGCGACGACATGGGCGACGAAGGTTTCTGGGACGTCTGATACGTCTGAAGATTCAGATCGGAATGGGCCGGCTCAAGCTGGCCCATTTATACATACACGTCCTTGTAAATCATCTTACTCCGTTACCTTGTTCAAAAGACGACCTCATTGAACCGTCATCGATCGGTCGCTTTCCGGACCTTATTTGACAACAGATGGGACGTGGTATGCAGAACCATCCATTCTCCGATCAGGTCAGACGCATCAGCCTTTGGCTGATTGTTATCATCACCGTCATCTTATCGGGATGGGCTCTGCGCGCGACGGGAGTATTCATGATCCCTGTTGTATGCTCGGTCTTCCTGGCGTTGCTGGTGGCACCGCTCGACCGGAGCATCGTGTCTCGTTTGCCCGATAGGTTCGGATGGCTTGGCCATATCGCAGCGATGGGCGCAATACTCTTATCGTTATTGATTTTCATTGGTCTTTTATGGGTTGCTGCCCAACAGGTGACGGCACGCTACCCGATGCCCACCATGGTCGATACGCTCCTTCCGCAGTTCGGCGGGCCAAATAAAACAGCTGCTGATGCCGCGGATCAGGTGGCAGGTCCGACGACGAACGCACCCAGTGGCGACGATCGGGCGATGGATCAGGGCGCGTCATCCGGCGGACCGGATCCACAGCCAGGCAAGACACAGGAACTCTGGCCACAGATCAAAGCGGCCTACGCGGGCGCTGGCGATTCTATTGGGGCACGGATCGCCGACTGGGCCTCCACCCTCGCCTCAGATATTTTGTTGGCGGCTGGTGCAACGTTGACGGCCATGGTTCTCATCTTTTTTCTGACCCTCATCATGTTGATCGAGGGCCCTGACTGGCGGGCGAAGATCCATAACATTCTCGGATCAGCGGATCAGAAAACGGCGATGAGGTCGGTCGACGTGATCGCTGACAGATTGCGGCGCTATCTCATCGCACGCACACTTCTTGGCATTTTCACAGCTGGCGTCTATGTGGCCTGGCTCTGGCTATTTGGCGTTGATCTGCTCGTCGTCTGGGCGTTGCTGGCATTCCTCTTCAACTTTGTACCCACCTTCGGGTCTCTCATCACCGGAGGTTTGGCCGTCGCTTATGTCTTCATGCAGAAAGACCCCGGCACCGCAGCACTGATTGGCGTAGGTATCTTTGCCATCGAGCAGATTGTAGGGAACTACGTCGATCCACGTGTGCAGGGCCGACAGGTCTCACTCTCCCCGGTGGTTGTACTGATCACCCTGTTGGTCTGGAGTTGGGTGTGGGGCGTAGCCGGTGCAATTCTGGCAGTGCCTATTACAATTGCTGCCATGATTATTTGTGCTTACGTGCCACCCATGCGATCATTCGCTCTTCTCCTCAGCAATGAGAAGGGTTTCGAAGGTCTGGATCAGCAGACCGGAGTATCAGGCGGCTGACAGTGCACAAGCCGGTTTAACCTCAGCTTCATTCTCTTGAAGTTCGTTTTGGGATAACCGCGCGTTTCGGTTGGTTGATGGATCAAAGGGGAAGATTCGACCCAAACATTACAAATTTCTTATCTGCAATAACCTTGACCTATAATATTTATCGCCCTTCCGATTCCGCAGTGTATTCGATCTCGCGGAATCGTAGGGAACACTTTCCTGCACAACCCGTTTCACAACCAGCGGCAAGACGTCGCAGGACAAACTGAAGGAGACACACGATGCGTATCGAATTCACGAAGATTGCTGGTATCGGAGCTTTTCTTGCGGCCATGACAGCAGCACCGGTCATGGCACAGGACATGGACATGGGTGCCTGGGATGGCGACAGTGACGGCGCTCTGAGCCAGGACGAGTTCAATGAAGGTTGGGGTGCCAACTACGGTGACGGCGAAAGTGCCTTCAGCACGTGGGACGAAGATGCCGACGGCGCACTGAACGAGGATGAATACAACAACGGCGTGTTCAATTCCTACGATGATGATGAAAGCGGTGTGATCGAAGAACCCGAGTTTGGCGATGTCGGCGACGACATGGGCGACGGTGGTTTCTGGGACGTCTGAAGACACCTTATGACGTGAGGCTGGCTCTGTCAGCCTCACGCTTTTAATCAACACGTACCGGTTACGACAGCCATCTCGAACGTTACACGCACGTTCTTAGGTTGAGAATTAAGAGACCCGGCTCAAGGACCGCCAGTTTCAGTAGATTATGGGGATTGCGAATCCGTGTGATCCGACGCGTGTTTCGCTAACTTTTAAGGAGAAACATCATGCTCAATAAATTGCTGCCCCGCAGCGTATCCACCGTCGCTTTGACTTTTGCCCTGTCAACGGGTCTTGCAGCCCAAGACATTGATGCATGGGATGCAGATGCTGACGGCGTGCTAAACGAAGCAGAATTTGGTGATGGCCTCGAGGAAGCCGGACTTTTTGATAAATGGGACTCTAATGACGATACTACATTGGACCATGACGAAGTTCTGGAAGGTATTTTCCATACTTGGGATAGCTCCAACGATGGCGAACTCTCGATCAGTGAATGGGACGATGCCGTCGACCTGTGGTTCGGCGAAGCAGATGTAAATCTCGCGGTAGAAAACTGGGACACGGATGGCAATGGTGTAATTTCTCCTTTTGAGTTTATGCGCGTGCGGCAGGAGACGACTTTACTTAGCCGGATCGGATTCGATACGTCACGTGACGTTCTGGCGCGGGAAGATCTCGAAGACGGTCTTTTCGGAATTATCGATGTTGATGGCAATGCTTCAATAGGTAAAGAAGACGATATATGGTTAACAGATCTATTTGAAATGATGAATTTGGGTTCAGATGTCGCCGTTGATAACGACCTAGGACCTGTCGGTATAGATGACACCTCCGAATCGGGTGACGATGATTCGGCAGATCTGATCCAGGATGGTGAAGCTTTTTCGCATCTGCCAATACCCTGCGGTACTGACGCAACTGGTTGTGGAAGGATTGCAGAACGTTTCTGTGCCGCGCTCGACTACGATCCTCCGCTGGACTTTCTTGAGGTGGATGGAAGCCTCTTTGTCATTCGATGTGCAGATAACTTCTGATAATTTATGGCAGACGTTCCGGCAGACGTTCAGGGCACCCCTATTAAAAGCCATGGCATAACTTAATACTCAAAAAAATCTGATCCACGATGGAACGAAAAGCGATTCAGCTTGTTAGCCTTCTGTCTGGTATTTCATGCTATTCACCAGACAAGTCGGGAGCAAAGGTAGTTCCATCAAGCATCTGCAACCTTTGCTCCCGACACTGCCGCTGTTATTTCCAATGAAGTAGTCATCGTTGATCGGATGAGAAATTATTTTGTGAATCAATATTACATTCTATTAATTATAAATTAAGATTTTTTTTGCTGCTTCCCAACTTAAAGTTTGGAACAAAAATTTATTTTCCCTGTTGGTTTACTGAAAAAAAAGAGAGGAAACGATATGAAACGTTCGAATTCAAATCTGCGTAGTACTGCAATCGCAGTGGTAATCAGTTTGCCCTTTACCGCGAGTGTCGCTTTTGCACAGGACACCCAGCCCAGTGCTGGACAAGCGGATACTTCAAATGCGCAGTCAGGTGAGGCGACGCAGCAGCAATCTGCATCGTCAATCACCCAGAACGGATCGGCCGGTCAGCCTGATGTTGTTGTCGCGACGGTCGGTGGATCGAACATCATGTCGTCTGATTTGTTGACAGTTATTGACATGCTGCCACCGCAGATGAAGTCTCAGCCGCCAGAAATGCTTGTGCCCATGGCCATGGAGCAACTGATCCTGCGTCAGCTGATACTGGCAGAAGCTCAGGCTCAGAATCTGGCTGAAGATGCTGAGGTCATTGCTTTGATTGAAGGGGCGACGCAAGCAGCGGAAGATGACGCCATTGTTCAGGTCTGGTTGGACCGCCAGATGGCGAATGTCGTGACCGATGAAGCTGTGCAGAATGCCTATGATGAAGCCAGCGGCCAGAACGAGCAGGAACTTCCGCCAATTGCAGAGGTCCGACCGCAAATTGAACAGTACTTGCGACAGCAGGCCATGCAGGATATCCGGATTGGCCTGCGCGAAGGTGCGGATGTTGTGTTCTTTGATGCGACCGGCAATCCGGTTGAGCAGCCACAGGATCAAGGTTCCAGCAGCTCAGGTAATACTTCAGCAACATCGTCGGATAGCAGTTCAGCGCCAGACGGTGAAGCGTCGGGCGATGCTGAAGAGGGCACCCCGGAGCAGTCGGGTAACTGATACTGTGAACTGATACGTCTGGTCAGGGGGCAGCAAGGTCTGCCCCCTTCTTTTTGGCGGGTGCTATGTAGGGGAATACTAAAGGCTGGATGCATCCTTGTGCGCCAGATTTGTCCTGCGGACTGGTGAGCTGCTTTACGACGGTAAGCATTCGCTGGAAGCCGCGGTCTAGCGACCTTGACCAGGGGCGTGGCCCCGTCCCATTCCCACGGCAGCAACTCTTTCAGGCGCGAGACCGGCATATCGGAGATGCGAGCGATGACGTCGGCGAGCCAGGCCTGCGGGTCGATGTCGTTCAGCTTCGCGGTGCCGATCAGGGAATACATGAAGGCGGCGCGCTGCCCGCCGCGCTCGGACCCCGCGAAGAGCCAGGACTTCCTTCCGAGGCCCACGCCGGAGATATGGGCAGAAGTTGGTGACGCTTGATCAGGCGGCGGCTTGAACGTGGCGACGCCCGTCGCGGAACTCAACCCCTTGGATGATCTCGGGCAGGCGATTTTGGCCGTCGAGTTTTCGCCATTTCTTCTGGGCGGACATCATCAGCTTGTGGGCCATGGCCAGTCCGGTCTTACTATTTCGTGTCTGACGAGGTGCCGACCGTGACAATGATCATTGGCGCGCTGATCGTCATCGCAGCCGGGGTGATGATCATCCTGCGCGAACGGCATCTGGGCCTGAAACGGGCCCGGCAACGCAAGATCACCGGGACCGTCGGACATAATTAGTCAGAGGTGGTGGACCGTTTGCCGCTGTCGCTGGCATCGTTGACCTCTTCACGCACCTGACCCCATGTTATCAGCGCAAAGACCACCGTGCCGCCAAAGATATTGCCCAGCAGCACCGGGATGAAAAAGCTGAAGACGCCACGGATAATTCCCAACTCTCCGGTCAGCATCAGGAACGCCATCTCGACCGACCCGGCGATGATATGGGTGAAACCGCCAGCGGCTATCAACCATGTCATCACGATGATCAGCAGGAAATTGTCCATCTCTCCTGCCGCCAGCATCCAGACCAGTGCCGCGATCAGCAGACCGGCGGGCACGGCCTTGCCAAAAGCGTTCCACGCATCATTCTCGGTCGCGTGGATCGAGATTTCGGTGATCTTGTCCAGCATCTCTGGCCCGAAGGTCGGCATGAAGGCGATGAAGGCGGCGGCAAGGAAACAGCCGATGATATTGCCGCCCAGCACGATGCCCCACAGTCGCGCGACACAGGTCAGGTTGAACCATGTGGGTCGGGCGAAAAGCGGTAGCACCGTGGTTAGGGTGTTTTCGGTGAACAGCTGCATCCGGCCCGTGATCACGATCAGAAAGCCGAAGGTATAGCCAAGGCTTTCAACCAGCGGCAGCCAGACGACATCGGGCAGGTGGGTGGCAAAGACTGCCTCTGCGATCACCGAAAAGCTGATGCAGACCCCCGCCGCGATACCTGACCAGAACAGCGAGTTTCCGGGGCGCCCCAGTTCTTCGTCGCCTTCGCGGCGCACCACCTGATAGACCAGCTTGGCCGACAGGTGCGACGCCTCGCGCACCGCTTCTTCTTCCTTGGGCTCGTTCTTTTCGCGTTCGGTCCGCTCGGCCTGGGCCTTCTGGCGACGGGATTCGTTGGCCTCGACGGTGCGCCCTACGTCGGGTTCGATCTGGTTGGTCATGGGCATCCTCGCTGCAATTAACAGAAACCGACATTACTTAAGTGGACTGCCGTTTAACCCGGATAATTCGTGATGAAG
>NZ_JBMERN010000152.1:0-7350 GCF_049310965.1 Loktanella sp. DJP18
GAGTTTATGGGCGCGTCTAACAGGGCAGCGGGCTTAATTTTTGATGCTCCCCAAAGTCTTCAACAAGTCTGTAGGTTTAAAGATCCTGTTGAACGTCGTTGCTTGCACCGCTAATCGCATTTCCAGCGGTTGATATATCTTGACCGGCACCCTGAACGGTCTCGCAAGCGGCGAGGGCTCCCAGGCCAAAAATTAGTGCTGAAATTCGGAGAATATACATTGAGACGTTCCTGTCAAAAAATTCATATAACCAACCTCAAAGTAACCGATTTAGTTCCACGTCTAAACCTTATCGCCAGGATGGCTCAACGATAAGGACTGCATGTGAAATGGTCTTTAATCTTTACGTCCACTAAACGGCTATCTGAGGTAAAAGACGCGTTCCTACCTCGCGCTCGCAGAGCGCGTCGACTAGTGGTGGCGCAATACGAGGCAGTCTGCACACGTCCCAAAAGAGAGGGTTTTAGAACGCTTTTTGGGGCAGCCGGGGCGGTTTAATTCGATTGTCACGTTAGGATCGATGTAGTTCAAGAAGCAACTCATCAGCTTGCCGGATAAATTCGCGCTTCTCTTCTTCGTTTTTCAATTTGTCGACGTCTTCAAGGAAAGCTTCGACCCTTTTCCGGATAGCCAACAGTTCTTGAATTTCCGCTTCTGAGGTCTTGGTTCGTGCGATTTCATCACTCCGCTCGTTCAGTGCTTCTTCCAACTCATGGATTTTTGCTCCAAATTCATTCTGTATCATTAGGGCTCTCCTTATCATGCTGTAATAATTGTAAGCCTCAATGTGATTATTTACAACAGAGACGGGCTACGGCGTAGTATATTCGACGACTTAGCTGCTCTCCCAAAAATGACCGTTTGTGGAACGCTTCTTTGCATCCAGGCAGATTACGTCGCTGGCTGAATCGAGACTTTCAATCCGAGCGCCTTCGTAACCTTCATCACGGTTGCCAGCGTCGGGTTTCCTTCACCGGATAGCGCTTTATTCAACCCCACCCGGCTCATGCCGACCTCACCTGCCAGCGCGGTCATATTGCGCGCACGGGCCACGGCTCCGAGTGCGCGGGCTATGTAAGCTGGGTTGTCTCCACCCTCTTCCATGACCGCCTCAAGATAGGCGGCAATATCCTCCTCGGTTTCGAGGTAATCTGCTGTGTCGTAGCGGGCAAAAGTCACGTCTTCCATCGCTCAATCCTTCCAGTGATCAGCTAGTGCCTTGGCTTGTCTGATGTCAGCATCTTGGGTGGATTTGTCGCCGCCACAGAGCAGGACAATCAGCACCTTGCCGCGCGTCATGTAGTAAACCCGGTAGCCGGGGCCGTAGTTGATACGCAGCTCTGATATGCCGCCGCCAACGGGCTTCACGTCACCGGGGTTCCCCACAACCAGACGGTCCAGCCTTGCAGCGATGCGCATTTTTGCACGTCGATCCCGTAGGCCTGACAACCAGCCGTCGAAAACACTGCTTCGGATCAGCTCAACCATATGACAACTATAGTTTCATCGGGTAGGATTGGCAACTATAGTTGCCATACATTTTTACGCAAACCATGTTCAGATCCGGCTCTGGCTTTTGCAGAAGCTGACGAACACCGTTTCGATGTTCTTTGCACCGAGCTTGATTCCCTTCTGGGCACAGAACGACCGGAACGCATCCGCGATTTTACCATGATCCCAGTTGCAATTCTCACTGGCCAGCTTCGCCCATGGATCGGTGTATTTTACGCTTCCAGATTCAGGGAAGGCCAGCCGCTCCTTGGCTTCTGCCCGTCTGCCTTTACGGGCAACCGAATGGGCTTCCTGTTCCTTCTTGGCATCTTCAAGCGCTTCTTTGATTTCCCATGCCAGTTCAACTTCGGTGGTTTTGCGGCGTTCCCGCTTTGTGATGCGGTAGCTAACACGGAACCGGCTCGATTGATTGACCTCATCAATGGCGGCGTCGAGAGAGTATTTTTTGAAATCAGGCCATCGTGCTAACTTGCCTGTCTGGACGCCAAGGCGGGCGCGAAGCTCTTCGACTGTAAATCGCTCCATCTGTCGTTCACGGGCTGCACGGAAAGAAATCATCTCGTGCAGACGGTGGGCGTAGCGCGAGGACATGGCGAGGCCGGCACGATAGTCCAGAATGGCGTAGAGGTTCGACTGCTCAACGATCTTGCGAAACTCGTCATCGAATTTGTAACGCAGCCTACCGCTGCCTTCGTCCGTGTCCACACGACCCACTGCGATCAGGCCGTAGATGGCAGTGTGTCCTTCGGCGGTGTTCACATGGCGCATGGTCACGCTGCGCAGCTCCTCAAAGAGCCGCACCACGTCTTCGTGGGTCAAGTTGCGAAAGCCCTTCACCTGCTTGAACGTCGCCAAAGGCAGCTCGTGCCACTGATCTTCGGCGATTTTACCGCCTGCGTTCTTCATCAGCACATCTTGCAGCTTGAGCGCCTGCAAACTGGGTGGATTGCGTAAAGCACGCTCGCTGTATTGCCCGTCAGCCAGCTCACCCGCCTTGCTCAATTTAGCCGGGTCACGGCTACTCGTTTCTGCGCTGTTTACTGCATATCCCATAGCACGAGTTATACTGTGAGTTTACTATACGTCAATAACTCACAGTAGTCCCGAAAACTCACGTATAGGGTCCCGAAAACTCACGCGAAGGTCCCGAAAACTCACGCCTAACTCGATTACCCCATTAATTTCATATAGTTACAGCCCCCTGAAATAAAGAAATGTATAGAAATAAAGGAACTGCGTTCCTCTTGTTAAAATAATGAGATGGATTTGGGGATTTTGGTAAGCTCAGTACGTCCTATCGCTCGTTTGCGTAGCTACCCACGCCATGCCCATCGTCACACGCAATGTTGCGGACTTTGAACCGACAGGCGTTCAAATCATCAATCCGTGGGAGCAGTTGCTATAATGGCAAACAGTCCGACGAGTTTCGCCCGCCTACTCTGTCGGTTGCTTGATCCACGATGCGCAGTAGACGCTGTTATTGTCAGCTTCGAGCACAGTGCCGCTCATATCGCCGCAGAAGTCTTCACCGCTGGACGACCGTAGGAGTTCACCGACTTCAGCGAGACGCGCCTTTTGAATGTTCCCTTTCGCCCACCAGTAACCGCCAAATAAGCCAAGAGAGGCTGTGAGCGCCGCTACGAGGGCCATCATGCCCATTCTGCGCCACTTACCCTTCTCGTGGGCCTCCATGACGCCTAGCAGCCGCTCTGCGGCGCTATGGAAGGCTAGGCTGGCGTCTTTCTGGGCCGTAGCGGCTTCCCCCACCTTGTGGGTGATCTCCACGGATTTTGAGCGCATCTCGCGTGCGGCCTCTCCGGCTGCGTTCAGGGCCGCGCGGTCCTCCCGCATGGCCTTGTCCAGAATGGCTGCAATCCTGTGACCGTTGGTTTCCCAGTCGGTGTTCTTGACCACCGTTGCCATGTAGGTGCGGGCATCCTTCACGGAGGCCGCTGTTGCCGCCGCCTGATGCTGCACGTCGATCAACGTGGTGGTGTTCTCTGCCGTAACGGAGACGAGGGCTTCCAGCATTTCGTCCTGGGGCGTGGGGGCGGCAGGGTTTGTCCGATCAGGCATTGCGCGCCGCCTTTTTGTCGAGGTCTGCCAGGAGCGGCTGAATGTCTTTCACGTCGAGATCCCGTGTCACCCGTTCACGCAGGAGGCCCGCGAGCTTTGCCGCCGCTTCTGGCGTTTCCATGGCCGCCTTCACGACGACGGCGCCCGCGATGATCTTGACGCGGGTGTCGGTGGCTTTCTTTTTGGTCCTGAGGCGGGAAAGCTTGTCCTGAGCGGATGCAATCTGCTGGTCTATTGTCTTCATTGCGCGCTCCTTTGGGTTGTGCTTTGATAGCAAGCGCCAGTGTGTGGGTAAAGGGCTGGAAACACGAAGTGCTCACCTATACGTCGTTGCACGACGGCGAGCGAAGGACCGCTGCGCATCCTTTCGAAACCAAGCTAAGAGGGCGATCATGGCGATTTATCATTTTGATGCCTCTGTGATCTCCCGCAGCAAGGGCCGGTCCGCGACCGCCGCAAGCGCCTACCGCGCCGCCGAGCGTGTGCGTGATGCGCGCACCGGCGAGGTGCACGACTACACCCGCAAGGATGGCGTCCTGCACACCGAGATCCTTGCCCCGGCACACGCGCCGGACTGGGCGCGTGACCGGGCGTCGCTGTGGAACGCCGTCGAAGCTATCGAGCGCCGCAAGGACGCGCAGGTCAGCCGCGAGGTCCGCGTCGCCCTGCCGTCCGAGCTGACGCCGGAACAGAACCGCGATCTGGTGCGCGGGTTCGTTCAGGCGCAGTTCGTGGACCGCGGGATGGTTGCTGACATCGCGCTTCACGCCCCGGGGCGTGAAGGGGACCAGCGGAACCATCACGCGCATATCATGCTGACTACCCGCGAGATTGGTCCCGACGGCTTCGGGGCCAAGAACCGCGACTGGAACGCCAAGGAGCTGCTGGTGGACTGGCGCTCGTCCTGGGCCGAGCACGTCAACCACACCCTTGAGCGCTGCAACGTCCACGAGCGGGTGGATCACCGCACGCTGGAAGCGCAGCGCGAGGAGGCGCTTGAGCGCGCCTATGCGGCCGAGCGCCGTGGCGACGAGCGGGTCCACGTCGCGGAGATGGCCCGGGCCGTGGAGCTGGACCGCCCGCCCCTGCCCGACGTCGGCGCCCGGGGGTGGAGCATGATGCGGCGCGGGATCGCCACACCGGCCTCCGATCGCTGGCAGGAGGTGCGCGAGATCGGACTTCAGGTCCGCGAGGTGGCCCGCGAGTTCCAGACGCATGCCCGCGAATGGCTGGAGCGCGCGCTGGACCGGGTGCAGGAGCGCGCGGCGGCGCTTGGTCTTACCCGCGCCCCGGAGACGGCGCTGGAGCGGCTACAAGCCGCCCGCGCGTCACGTGGGCCCGAGGACAGGCCACAGAACGCCCTTGAGCGGCTACAGGCAGCGCGGGCGGGGCGTGGTGAGGACCGGAGTGCGGAGATCGCGCGCAACGTCGAGAGCGCCGGGGCGGACCTCACGGAGCAGGACCGGGAGCGGCAACGCGTGCTGGAGCGCGAACGGATTCTGGAGCGGCAAAGGGGTATTGAGAGGGAAGGGCCGGATTATAGCATCTGAGCGTGATTTTCGGATGTCTGACACCAAGAATTTCTGTTCAGCACGCTTAAGGATAAGCGACAAGGCAGCCCCGTGGGTTAAATGGCTTCTTGTTCCTGGGTAGGTTTGCGGCGCTTAAGGCCACCCAAGATGCAATCAAATGAAATATCCGGTTATAGGCGCTCTTTATACCTAGAAAATAGAGAAATATTATAATGATGTGTTGACCGGCCTACTGAAATCGCCTTGCGCTACATCTTTGATAAGCTGCAAAAAACCTAAATAGTATATTTTTATATTTGATTTCCGCTGTTGATAGCAGAATCTGCGGCCTGGAGTATCAGCTTCAATGCGAACACGTGCTACGCCTCTGATACTAGGCATTTGTCTATGTGCAGAGAGGGGTATAAGCAGATCTTCTCCATAGTTTCCTGCAATGTATGTCCGATCTCTAACTAAATCCTCAATGGCCGTTGATATTAATTGGGTAAGCTCCATCGCATCATCATGTGTTTTATCACTAGACCAAAATTCAGGATTAACAGGGAATAAAGGCTCAGCATCAGAAGCGATGCTATCAAACACCCAAGGCTCATAGTAAATTGCCCCCATTTTTTCTAGGAGCGCGACTCGCGACCAAAAGTCAACCCAGTTTTCCTCTGTATCTCTTGTTATTCTATGAATACGAGTCCACGATCCCGATGCAGATTTAGTACCGCTGAGTCTAACAGCCCAAATTGCATGAACTCCAACTTCAGATAATTTACGGCTGGGGTATTCCTCTGGAGGCAATAAACTAAGCTGGTCTATAGGCAGTCCATAAGTCGCATCCAGTTGAATCATTCCATATATATCGACAAGCATCCTTAAAAGAAGTGGATCACCAGTCTCTCTCACCCTACGTAGGAAAGATGCCTCAACGGACAAACCCGTTACAAATGCAACTGGTAAGAATATAGGGTCCGATTCTAAAGATATCTCCATTAACTGATACTGAGGAAATGATTTTGTTGAACGCTCGGTATACTTTATAAGTCCGTATGAAATTAACTCGTCAACAGCGACCTTTGCGCGTGGCTTTCCCAAGCCAGTGTATCGCTCACATGCTTTAGTGGACCACTTACTGAGTCGATGATCGCTTCCAGTGCCTGCTGAAAGCACTAAATACGTCAAAACAAAATTCATCCGATTGCCGGTCTTTAAATCCCAAAGCTGTTCCCAAACAGCACGATCTATGACGAAGAATTTTCCACCGCGACCCTTGCCTCTTTTTGAAGTGGGAGATTCGCTCGACTCTGAACTCAAGATCATAAACCTTCGCTGAAGAAGTCGTTAGCTGAGTAGAGGTTCCGGCCTCTATCCCTATCAAGGTATTCAAGTAAATCAAGGAAATCAAGAAGAACGTACCTTATCAAAGAAATCAAGTAAATTTGTAGTATAATGTTATGGAATGATTTCAAAAGGTTAGCCTGCATCTTGTTTGAAAGTTCACCTGCAAGTGTTACCTTGTGGCTTGAGTTTCGACTGTTCAGAAACAGCGTTTTGATGCTGTCACCGTTGTTCTAGCCTGCGAGAGAAGTCATGGCATTTGTAACCCTCCTGTGCGTTCGCTGCCGTCGCTTCCACGGTTCGGTCCCTGCTGTGCAAGAGGCTCTGATCCCGGCAAACTTCTCCTCCTTGATGGCTGCGAACACAAACTTTCAGCAGGAAATAGAACCTTCAAAGCGCAAACTGATGTCAGCACGTGAAGCCATGGATCTTACCAAGAGTCGTTACAAAGAGACCCTTGAATACTTGGCTTAATGCCTCGGTTTGAGCCTCTACCCGATCTCGATGACACCGTTTTTCTTACTCAAGAAAACGTTGACATGTTTCATGAGGATATCCTCACTCCATATCAGATCCGTGGCTACAAAAGCCTTGATGGGCTGTTGGGTGCGCTAGGCAGGCCGAAAACTGCGCTGTACTACGATGTAGGCTGCGATCTTATCAGGGTCGCGGCCTACTACTGGCACGGTATATCTACAAGCCATGCATATATTGACGGTAATAAGCGCACAGGCTTTGTTAGCTCTAACAACTTTCTACTGATGAACGGCATCAGGTTCGAAGCCCCAGACTATGCGCTTGGTCCCTGGGTTGAGGAACTCTTTCAAACAGATCGTTTTGATCTAGACACATTAGAAAGCGTTCTACGTAGTCATTGTCATTGGGCGTAGATTGAGTGCTTCTA
>NZ_JBMERN010000153.1:0-7336 GCF_049310965.1 Loktanella sp. DJP18
CACGGTCGTCGTTCTATTACGCGCCGCAGGGCGAGACCGCGAT
This sequence comes from Loktanella sp. DJP18, assembly GCF_049310965.1. Lineage (NCBI taxonomy): Bacteria > Pseudomonadati > Pseudomonadota > Alphaproteobacteria > Rhodobacterales > Roseobacteraceae > Loktanella > Loktanella sp. DJP18. Next base: position 44 of record NZ_JBMERN010000153.1, read on the forward strand.
GAACCTCGACCTCATGCTGCTGATCGACAAGCAGTTCTTGGACACCCCGTTTTACGGTGTCCGGCAGATGACGTGGCACCTGCAGAACGAAGGCCATCCCGTGAATGAAAAGCGCATTCGGCGGCTGATGCGCCTTATGCGATTGATGCCGATCTATCAAAAGCCCAACACAAGTAAGCCTGCCAAGGGCCACAAGACCTACCCCTACCTGCTGGGCGGGCTGCGGATCGACCGGCCAAACCAAGTCTGGTGCGCCGACATCACCTACCTGCCAATGCGCAAAGGGTTCCTCTATCTGGTGGCCATCATCGACTGGTTCACCCGCAAGGTTTTGGCCTGGCGTATCTCGAACACGCTGGAGGCCGAGTTCTGCCTCGAGGCGCTGAACGAGGCGATCCACAAGTTCGGCCCACCCGAAATTATGAATACGGATCAAGGCTCCCAGTTCACATCCTTCGACTGGACTGACCGGCTGAAGCGGGCAAAAACCAAGATCTCCATGGACGGCAAAGCCCGATACCTCGACAACATCTTCATCGAGCGCCTTTGGCGGTCCCTGAAATACGAATGCGTCTATCTGCACGCTTGGGAAACCGGGTCCCAAGCCAAAGCCGGTGTCGGGCGCTGGATCACCTTCTACAACCACCTGCGGCCCCACGCCGCCCATGGCGGTCAGCCGCCCGCCGTGGTCTACTTCAACGCAACCCAAACCGATCAGCAGGTGCAGGCAGTAGCTTAAATCAGCCGGAAACCTGTCCAAGAGTTGGGGAGTAGCTCAGTCAGCTCGAGACCGCCCTCGAGCGTCACGCTTTGCTTGCTGTCGACCCAGCCTTCCTGGCTCGGAAGAGGTGCGTTTTGCGCAAGTCCGAGCGTAGGTATCGCGAGGGCAGCAGCGATAATAAAGGCGCAAGATTGGATCGCGATATTCATGAGGGCGTCCTCACTTTTGCTGACTGTTCAGTCAACAGAGGCAGAGGCGCAGCTTTCTGTCAAGATGAGGTGGTGAAACCGGCTATTTCACCCGCTTTCTTTGGTGGATAAGCAGGATAAAAATTGACGAAGTGGCTGAATGCCCGCTTCTTGCAACTTCTCAATATTCATACATCGTGCTACTGGGAAAACATGATTGATGATCAGTATACTGAGCGGGACACTTTCAAAGTAGCGTTTGATCGTGCGCGTGGGAAAGTCGATCCGTCTATAGAGCTCGACATCGTGCAACCTCAGACATTCCGCGAACGAGCTCTGCAAGCTGTTCCCGAACTGTCTGTCTTTCGCGCTCGCCCAATGTGGCAGCGAGCGTTAATCCGGTTGGTATGGCGCGTTCATCCGGAATGGCTGCCACGTCGAGAACAGGGGAATCGCGTTTGGGTATGTCTCGTCACGTAGAGGTCGAAAATCATCGAAAACTGACCACGAACGCAGCGAGAGAGCCCAAAAGTTCACGCTCCGTTCGCCCTCTTCGCGCTCAAATTTCCAAACGCGATAGCCCTGACGTCGAGAACGTGAGATACGCAAGTCTCGGCAGAAATGATCGAGAATGATCCGGATGGCCTCCGGTCAAACCCCCTCGCGCGTATACTTATTTGCGCCGCCACTCATCACAGCTTGGTCATGGCACGAAAATGCCGCATCTCCCTAAAGGCGCTGAGGCTCACACACGAAGATTTTGCCTTCCGCCAGATACTATGGCACTGACAGAGGCCGCGGTCACGGACGAAAAGCTTCAGTTTGTTATCGGAACGTGCCGCGCCTTGTGACCGATGACGACAAGAAAGCCAGAAACACAATCTCGCGACTAAGGACACACGGACCGTATGATTGGGGCAGCTACTATACAATGCAATGTTGGCTCAAAACTTCAAACCACAGTATCGGCGGCTTTCGACCGAACGAAAGTTGGCCGAATATTCTGATGTGCTCTTTGCCTCTTGTTGCGGCGAAGTGGCTGAGCCATTTACCGGCTGACAGTTGAATTCCTCGAGATATTGACCGCTGTTTTGAGCAATCCAACTGTCATCTAAAGGAAAAGTCTCTGCCATATTTCAACATTAAGACAATCCGGAGTTGCCAGCGCCTTTGGAAAAACAAGACAAACCGGTCCGGAAATCGTCATCTGCACGAAGGTCAGTTTCACCTGCTAAAAATTCTGCCCTTCTTGACCGTCGAGCAGCTTGCCTCCGGTTTACCGCCGTCCTTGCCAGTCTGTCCTGCTGATAGGTCGTGCGAATATCCCAGTCCGTCTGATGACTTGCGATCATTGCGTAACTCGTTCCGGCGTCTCCATGCTCAATTGCTTCATCTGTATGAAGCATTGTCCGTGTCGTCGTAAAACTGTTTCCAGTCAATGCTTTGAAAATCCGGGGTATATATGTCGGCGAGACAGGCGTCCCGTCGGAAAGGACGAAGAGCGGCCGCCGGGTAGCCATCGCTTTGCTCCGTCTTTCGCCCAATCGCTGGCTCGGATGGTCGCCAAGCAGGACGGCATCAATGAACTTGCCATGGTCTTGGGCCAAAGGCAGAACGAGATTGTAGGGTGTGGTTGCATGGGTTTTCTGAACCATCATGTCGATCACCCATTCACCGTTAATCCAGAACAAATTTTTGCCGAATATCAAATAGGCAGAGGCGTTTCGTAATGGGGCAATTGGATAAACGCCAAGAATACACGCTCTGTTTCGCATCCGGTGTCGCTTTTGCGGACAGTCTACCGCGCACATCGCCTCAAGGAGACCATCAGCCATGTCGAGGATCTTATTCGTAGTGTTGCCGGTTCGCGCAAGCTCGAAATGCTTGAGTGCTTTCTGACAGCGTTCCCGGCTATCGAGGATAGCAAGTCGCTCAGAAAGGAATTGAATCAGAACTGGATCAAGTCCAAGGAACCGCGCAAACCGATGAAGTTCTTCGACAGAAGCTCGAATAGTCGCCCAACGTAGACCATTTTTCCCGATTTTGCAGCGGTCTGTGACGTCCCTTTGAAATTGTTCAATCGTCGCCCGTGAAATGTCGATCTGGATGCCCGCTTTCCGGCACGACCACCCCAACTGGCAGAGCTTTTCACGGGTCCGTTTCAGAATTTCATGGCTGATGACGACACCATTTCCCGGAAGGCCGAGAGCTGCACGAACCAGGGCGTCTTTCCAGTCTGGCGGCAGCTCGTCCGGATAGATCGAAACCTTCCTACGCTTTGCGTAGTGGGCAGCGGGCCGCTCCAGTGGGTTCCATGAGCCACGGTCCTCTTGGCTGGGGGAAGTGACCGCGCTTTCGTGGCCAGTCAGTCCTAAGTGTTCATGATTATCGGGTCTCTGGCTGTCTTTCTGGATTGCTTTTATTGCAAGTTGTGCCGCATCGACGAAGGAAGGCACGCAGATTTTCAATGCCGTTTTAAGATGTTGCACTGCGGATAAGGCATCGTCTTCTGTGCATGCCCACTGAACGATGTCCCCACAACCAGGATTGGCGAGTCCTCGGGCTGCCACGTAATCGAGAAACGCGTCCATGGCAGCCAGGCAGATCAGGGACTGGTCCGAGAGCTCGGGCAGATGATCGAAATGTCGCCAATGCGATTTTGACAGAAGCTGCGTTTTATTCATTTTGCGACCTCCCAAGAATATCCGATTTCAGTTCGGTAACCCGCGCGTCGCTTAGAACGCAGATCCTGATGGCGGCGCAGTGTCGCGATCTTATCAACAAAAGCGTAATATTTTTCGATGGTGCCTGAGCGATCACCGAGGACGACGGCAAGATCCTCAATACAATTCGGGTCTTCTTTGATCTCGATCGAACAGTATCCATGACGAAAGTTATGTGATGTCATTGGAATTCCGATTTTATCCGAAGCCATCAAGAGCCAATTGTCAAAAGTCTTGTGAACCATGTTGGCGCTCGCCGCACCCAACGATGGAAACAGGAACACCGAAGTGGAGCTTCTTGGAAATAGCGGTCGAATGCATAGGAAATAAAAGTTGAGAACAGCCTCTCCGTAGAGGCCAGGCTCATTCCCGCATATATGTATCGGCGGAATGGACTGATTGCGCCGGGTCAGTGCTTCTCCATTCTTCAAATCTTCATTCGGCACAATAATCGTAAAGCCTTCGCTGCGTTTTCGATTATCGAAGAATGTTTGCTTCGCACCTTTTAGAGTGAGGCCGAGGATATTGGTTTTTCGAAAAGGTGCTCCTTCCAAGGCAATGGCCGCATATGCCGCACAAACACCGAAAATTCGCGCCCGCCGCAAAAGCATCTTCGCGGCGGCCCTCTTCTCTTTTTTAAGCGCGTTCATATTTTCGGGTATCGCAAGGTCAACGAGATTGAAGCCCTCCCTTTCCGCCTCCTTGAGCGCCTCCTCGGCGATCTGCATGTATGAAACGTGCTGGGTCTCAAAGGTCGCAATTTTTTGCTCATCGCCGATAAGGTCGCGGCACCAGGCTTCTGTCTCGGCCGCCATGAATTCGTTCGCCTTCCGACCCTCTTTGAGAGTTGGATAAGTTTTACAGCAAGTGCCGATCTTCTCTGACGCTTCGGCAAACCCGTTACGGCTGAGAGCCAGCTTTAGGCAATCTGCGTAGCGGTAGATGGTGCGCGGAGAGAGGGCCGACAACTTGCCCTCTTTGTGCGCCGAAATCCAATCGACCAAGACAAATTCGATGTCATGGCTTGAAAACAAACCGGCAATCGTGTTGAGCGACGTTATAGGCCTTCTTTTCGCAATCGCCGAAAGATAGGCATTCATCGCGGCGGCAAATACACCGATTGCGCCCTTTGAATGCCGCTTTGCAAGGGTGGCATGGCCCTCCGGTGTCTCGACGCCGACCGGGAGCGTCGTTGTCGCGTTTCGCACCCATTCGGTGACCTCGGCAAGGAGGGCGTCTGGCACGTCGTTCACTCCTCGGAGCTCGATAGACGAAAGTCGTAAAGGCGCCGCGGGCAAGTGTTGAGACAGCGTATCGAGAGACCTTAGCTTGTCGAGCCCATCTGCTGCCTTGACCAGTTTGACCCAATGCTGTGCGGGAATTTGGCCGTGCCAAGCAAGCAGGGCCCCGCTTGATACGTCTGGAAGGTCAAGCTCGCGCTGGCGACAGGTGTCGGCAAGTGAACGAATGAGTTTGATGCGGGATTGGGGAACCAAGCCGGCATTGACCAGCTTCTGGACATCGGAAAGAAGGTTCTCCCATCCGTCCCGACGCGCAAGGCGTTCCTGGCGTTTCCGCAAATCACCTGTAAAATGTTCTATGCCTCTCCGCCCATCGCCATGGTATTGCTTGTAGGTCGGGATCGACCATCCCATTTTCGCGGTCCGTTCCACCGTGGGTGCCGAGCGCGGGTCAAATCTTGGCATCCAATACCGGTATGTTTCGAGACACGCTTCATCTTGTCGAAGGTCGTGCTTTCTCAGCCTGGCGACCATGTCACAGACTTTCTCGAGATTGGTGCCATACTGGCGAATGGTCTTCTTGTCGCTATTCAGGCAGGAGTTGATAACATCTTGTATTATTGGCATCGCCATGGGAAAAATTTCCTTCGTTATTGATCGTTACCGGGAACATTGGCCGTTTCCGCGCATCCGGTAATGAAAGGTCGTTCGTTTTCCGGTGCCGAAAGCGAACGACTTGTTGTTATTTCGGTCATTGCTGTGCAATCTCAGCTTTATCGTGCACAATTTGCGCAAAAACGTTATTGGCAATCAGATGCACAGGCTTTTTCGCCCCATTTTTCTCAAAAAAACATGATGCATCCACACGCTCAACGTATTCGAATTCTGGCGGCTGCCGGCCATCTGCCAGAGCCTCGATAATGCAAGGTATCCATCGTCGCGAACGTGGGGGTCCTCCATCTTCTTTTGCTTCAGAAAGTTGCACACCCCTGGGATACTCAAAGGTGCCCTTTCTTATCTTTGCGCGAACTGTGCTCGATGGCACCCCAGTCCGGCGTGCCAGCCACACTGACCCTTGAAGTGGCTTCCGCAGAAGCCTGCGGTCGTCTTCATGACGAGGACTAATCATCAAAATTCTGCGCCACACGTCAGCTTCCGGATATAGGCCTTCGATCGATGTGATCCGGAAACGTTCAGCAACATCAGGAATAGAGTTCCGGCTCACTCCAAGCCAAATCGCCAGCTCTTTGCCCGAATAGAACCCTGGCCGCTTCTGCTTGAATTCCTGCCAGCGCTTGGTATTTTTGGTCATGTCCATCTCCTTTCGTAAGAGATGGGTTCAATGGCCTTTGCTCAAAAACATTTATCGGTGCCTATCGAGCAAGGAGATAGCCGTATCAGCGAATATGCCCGCATTCGCGTCGTGACTATTCGCTTGAACACATGTTGTCAGGATGCGTGGCCCCGGTTCCGCTGTCGCTCAATGCCGGTGCCGCGGGCTGGTAGAAGCTGATGCTCCGGGCCATACGTGCTGCAAAGGTCATTGATCGTGTAACACGCTGATTCCAACGCCCGCCGCTTCTGAAGTGGCAGCCCAGCAATCTGGACCGCAACCCATTCTGGGTCGAGGTTGGCGGGAGAAAGTCCATCACGCACGGCCAAGGTTTTAAGTGTCGCCAAATTCCCGACTCGGGCGGGAGAGATCTCCGGCGTTGCCTGTGCCAATTCACGCAGCTCACGCCAAAGGCTTTCTATATCGCAAACCGACTTAGATAGCGCCACTCCACCCATCAATGAAATCCGGTGGCTGAGACGGTGAAGGTATATACTGTAGGTTTGCCGCGACGGTCGAGCCAGGCCGAATGTGATCGGATCAAGTCTGAAAAACGCGGCACCCCGGCCCTCGGCAAAAAACTCGTTCGGGTTGGGTGTGTCACATAATGTGAAAATGTCCGCCATGATTCCCATTCGCCATACGAACGAAAGGGCGTTTCGGTCAGCCGCCGCTAAGGCGTTCCAGAACGATTCGAGACTGGCGGGAATGGGGTATTCCACGCTGTGGTCGGTGAACTTTGGAAGCCCCTCCACCGGGCGCGGGGTTAAGACACCCGCGCCTTTCGCAAGCGTTTCGTCATGTAGAGCATCCATTGCTCCAAGCCCCTGTCGAAAACTCCGCCTGTCTTGACCAGAGAGGCCACCGTCAATGACAAGTGCCAGTTCTCGGTCGAGGTGCCAGGGATCGGTGTCGGAAGATACTTTCGAGCTGGCATAGTATAAGCGGTTCGCAAAAGAGCGCCCACGACATATTCTGGCCACCCGTCTGAGGGTGTCCCATGGATCGACGTCAACGATACTGGGTTCGGCCAGGACCGAAACGTCCAGTATCAGGTTTCGCCAGCTATTGTAGGTGCGCGCGTCCG
>NZ_JBMERN010000154.1:0-7255 GCF_049310965.1 Loktanella sp. DJP18
ACTTAACGTCAACCAACCGCCGCCAATCCGGCCATTTTCATGGCACAAGCACGCCGCCCAGCGAATTCGGGCCCGCCGTGGTGATTCTGACCGCCCGCACTTGCCCCAGCACGTCGGACGGCGCATCGGCATAGACGGCATGCAAATAGTCGGACTTGCCGATCATCTGCCCTGCGATGCGTCCCGGCTTTTCGAACAGGACGCCGACGGTGCGTCCCACCATATCGTCCTGCACCTTGTGCTGCTGCTGAGTCAGAAGCGTCTGAAGCCGGGCAAGCCGGTCGACCATCACGTCTTCGGGCAACTGCGGTTTCTCGGCCGCCGGGGTGCCGGGTCGGGTCGAATACTTGAAGGAATAGGCCTGCCCGAATTCCACCGTGCGGATCAAGTCCAGTGTCGCCTCGAAATCCGCCTCCGTCTCGCCGGGGAAGCCGACGATGAAGTCCGACGACAGCATCAGATCGGGCCGCGCCGCACGGATGCGATCCACCAGCTTCAGATAGCTGCCTGCGGTGTGCTTGCGGTTCATCGCTTTCAGGATGCGGTCGGACCCGGACTGCACGGGCAAGTGCAGGTAGGGCATCAGCTTTTCGCAGGTGCCATGCGCGTCGATCAGCGCGTCGTCCATGTCGTTGGGGTGGCTTGTCGTAAAGCGGATGCGCTTCAACCCGTCGATCTCTGCCAGATCCCAGATCAGCCCGGCCAGACCCCGTTCGTGCCCGTGGTAGGCGTTGACGTTCTGCCCCAGCAGCGTGATTTCGGCGACGCCAGCGTCGACCAGATCGCGCGCCTCGTGCAGCACGCGGTCCGCCGGGCGGCTGACCTCGGCTCCGCGAGTATAGGGGACGACGCAGAAGGCGCAGAACTTGTCGCAGCCTTCCTGCACCGTCAGAAAGGCTGCCGGCGCACGGTGCGTCTTCGGGCGCGCCCTGAGGGTGTCGAACTTGTCGTCCTCGGGGAAATCCGTGTCCAGCGCCTTGGCCCCACCCTGCACGGCACGGTCCATCGCGGGCAGCCGGTGATAGCTTTGCGGGCCGACGACAAGGTCGACGACCGGCGCGCGCCGCATGATCTCTGCGCCCTCGGCCTGCGCGACACAACCCGCCACCCCGATCTTGAGGTTCGGGTTGACCTCTTTCAGCGCCTTCATCCGGCCCAGTTCCGAGTAGACCTTTTCAGCCGCCTTTTCGCGGATGTGGCAGGTGTTCAGCAGGATCATGTCCGCGTCTTCGGGCCGGTCCGTCGCGACATAGCCCTCGGTGCCCAGCGCCTCGGTCATCCGTTCCGAGTCGTAGACGTTCATCTGGCAACCGTAGGTCTTGACGAAAAGCTTGCGGGGTGCGGACATGGGACGCGGAACCTGACAGAAAGGGGACGGCCCTTCCCTACTGCCGATGGCGCAGGCTTGCAATGCAAGGCAATATCGCGGACCGTGCGCGCGATCCCATCCAGTGGCGTTCCCATGACCTTTTCAAGCCTCACGGAGTTTCTGAGCAAAGCACGCGCGGCCCTTGCCAATGGGCCGATCGCGATCATCCTGATGGAAGATTCCATCGAGGTCGACAGCACCCTGCGCCACCACCTCGATGCGGGGTTCAGGCAGGTCGTGGCGATCGGTGTGCCCGACATCGTCCTGGCCCCCGACATCGCGCCGCGCGTGACGCGTGTCCACCATGACGCGCTGTCTGACACCATCCTCGACGATGCGGTAAACGGCGTCATCGCCGCCGCCCCAGGTCAGTGGGTCCATTACGCCTACAACGCCGAATACCTGTTCTTTCCCTTCTGCGAGACGCGAACCGTGGGCGAGATGCTGGCCTTTTCGACAGAAGAGCGTCGCGACAGCCTGCTGACCTATGTGGTGGACCTTTATGCAGGCGACCTGACCGCCCATGCGAATGCGGTCAGCATGGAGGACGCGCATCTGGACAGGTCCGGCTATTACGCCTTGGCCCGCAAGGACAAGAACAACGCGTTCGCCGAACGGCAGCTTGATTTCTATGGCGGGCTGCGCTGGCGGTTCGAGGAACATGTGCCCCCCCCGCGTCGCCGCATCGACCGCGTGTCGCTGTTTCGCGCAAGATCGGGGTTACGGCTGCGCACCGATCACACCTTCAACCTGCCGGAATACAACACCTATGCCTGTCCTTGGCACAACAGCCTGACGGCGGCGCTGTGTTCATTCAGGACCGCCAAGGCGTTGCGCCGTAATCCCGGCTCTGCCCCGCATATCAAGACCTTCAAGTGGCACAACTCCGCGCCGTTCCAGTGGCATTCGCAGCAACTTCTGGATCTGGGTCTGATGGAGCCGGGGCAGTGGTTCTGACCTAGCGGCCGCCGTTGATGACACGCAAGTGCATGACGTGAGCATCACGGTCCGGGCGACCGGCCCGGCTGGCAAGGGAATACGGCCAATCGTCCGGGTCGGTGACCAGTCCGGCGTGAACGGGTGCCCCGCGAATCAGGTTTCGACATTCCAACAGGTCCATCGCGTTCGCGATCGGCTGTTCCCAGACACGCCGCTGCCAGAGCGCCAGTCCGGGTCCCTGCGCCGCGGCATGGGGAATGTGGCGCGCAAAGGTCGTCTTGATCAATTGCCAGCGCACCGCATGATCCTGATCCCCACGCGGCAGGGTCCAGATCGTGTGCAACCTGTCCGGAAGGACGACCGCATCCTCGATCGTGAAGGGGTGGCGGAACTGGCACAATCGCACCGAAAGACGCAGCAGGTCGATGTGCCGCGTCAGCAGATCACCTCCCGCATCCTTCAGGCGGACAGTGAAGAAAAATGTGCCGGGACCCGGCAGGAATTGGGGGCTGCAATGCGACATTCCGGCAAACTGGCCGGAAATGGTTAATGCTCTGTTAATTTTGGCGCAGGACCACGCGCAAAGCGTCAGCTGCGGCGCAACCGGATCACGACGTCGACGGCCACGATCTGCGCGCCAGCCGGGGCCTGCGGCAAGCCGCGGATATCCAGCGCCTCGCGCGGGGCGTCCGTCAGCTCGGCGGTGTCTTCCCAGTAGAAGTGCGGGTGATCGCACATGTCGGTGTCGAAATAGCTTTTGGCGCCGTCGACCGTGATCTCGCGCAGCAGCCCCGCATCGCAGAACGCGCGCAGGGTGTTGTAGACCGTCGCAAGCGACACCCTCTCGTCCCGGATGGCGGCGGCGGCGAACAATCCCTCTGCCGTGGCGTGGCGGTCCTGACCGTCACCCACCAGCAACGCGGCCAGCGTCAACCGCTGGCGCGTCGGGCGCAGTCCGGCCTGGGCAAGCCATTGGCCCGCCGTGTCGGTCGTCGCGGTGGATAGGTCTGCGAAATCGGTCATGCCCCCTTCATATGGGATCAAGGGCCAGCGGATCAACGTCTTTCCGGCAAAGGTCCAAGGCTTGCCCTTGCAAACGCCCGGATGTTAGAGGTCGAGTGACGTCGCAAACCCCAGCCCCGGCGCACATACCGCGCCCCTGCCCGGACCCGAAGGACTCTCATGGCCGATTTCCCCACCCATTTCGACAAGGACGCCCTTCTGGCCTGTTCCCGTGGCGAACTGTTCGGTCCCGGCAACGCGCAACTGCCCGCGCCCCCCATGCTGATGATGGACCGGATCACGGATATCTCCGGCGATGGCGGTGCCCATGGCAAGGGCCATGTCGTGGCGGAATTCGACATCACGCCGGACCTTTGGTTCTTCGACTGCCATTTTCCCGGCAACCCGATCATGCCCGGCTGCCTTGGCCTTGACGGATTGTGGCAGCTGACCGGCTTCAACCTCGGCTGGCGCGGCTGGCAAGGGCGCGGCTATGCTCTGGGTGTGGGAGAGGTCAAGTTGACCGGCATGGTGCGTCCCGACCGCAAGCGGCTGACCTACAAGATCGACTTCACCAAGGCGATCCAGACCCGCCGCCTGACCATGGGTGTCGCCGACGGCATCGTAGAGGCTGACGGCGACGTGATCTATCAGGTGAAGGACATGAAGGTGGCGCTCAGCGAAAGCTGATCAGCCTTTCAGGTTCAGGAAACGCTCGGGCATCCGGTCGCGGTAGGGGTAATACTGGAACCACGGCTGCGCTTCGATCAATGCGCGGCGATATGACGGGCGCGCCAGCAACCGTTCGAAATAGGCGCTCAGGTTGTGCCGGTCCGCGCCGAAAGGCACGATGATCCCGGCGTAGAACAAGGCCGGGGCCGCCGCACAGTCCGCGATCGAAAAGGCGTTGCCCGCTGCCCAGTCGCGGCCTTCCATATGCGTCTCGATCAGATCGTAGGTCCGCACGATCCGACCCTCTGCCTCTGCAGCACCGCGCGCGTCCCTTTCCGCCTTTGGCCGCAAGTGGTTCGCGACCAGTCGCTGCATGGGGTCGTGAACGTAGAGATCGAAGAGCCTGTCCCACAGACGGGCTTGCGCGCGGACGTCGGGGTCGGCGGGCAGCATTGGCTGCGGTCCGGCATGGTAGCGGTCGAGATATTCAATGATGATCGACGTCTCCGCCACCGTCTCGTTGCGGTCCGCGTCGTAAAGCACGGGCATCTTGCCGACGGGCCAAAGTGCCAGGAACGCGGCGTGCGATTCGGGGTCGCCGAAATTCACCATGACCTGCGTGAACGGGGTCTCCGCCTCGTAAAGCGCAATCAGCACCTTGTGGCAGGACGACGACAGCGGGTGCGCGTGCAGGCGGAGCGACATGGATGTCCCGTGCTGGCTGAATTGACCCCACGATAGCGGGCGCGACCTGCTGCGGCAAAGGATTTACGACAGGGCCAGTCCGACGCTTCATGTTGCGATCTTCGATGCCATACGCACCAGAATATGACGCCCGACGCCAAGATGCCTGCCCAATACGGTTGCGGCGCAGCCCTGCACTGGCCTAAACAGGGGTCAACAACCGAAGGAGAGCGCCCATGCGTCGCGTCGTCATCACCGGGCTTGGCATCGTATCGCCCATCGGCAACACCGCCGAAGAAGTCACCGCGGCGTTGAAGGCCGGGACCAGTGGCATCGAAGCATCGCCCGAAATGGCAGAGCATGGCTTCCGCAGCCGGATCGCCGGCACGCTGAAAATCGACCTTGCCGACCATGTGGACAAGCGCGCCCTGCGCTTCATGGGACCGGGCGCGGCCTATGCCCATATCGCGATGACGCAGGCCATCGCGGATGCGGGACTGACAGAGGACCAGATCGTCAACCCCATGACCGGTGTGATCGCGGGATCGGGCGGGCCGTCCACATCCGCCATGTTCGCCGCGCACCAGTCGGTGCTGGCGACCGGTGCCACCAAGCGAATCGGACCCTTTGCCGTGCCGAAGACCATGTCGTCCACGGTCAGCGCGAACCTTGCGACGGCATTCAAGATCAAGGGCATGAACTTCTCGATCACCTCGGCCTGCTCCACCTCGCTGCATTGCATCGGCATGGCGGCGCAGCAGGTGGCGCTCGGCACACAGGACATCATGTTCGCAGGCGGTGGAGAAGAGCTGGACTGGACGCTGTCCTGCCTTTTCGATGCGATGGGCGCGATGAGCAGCAAGTACAACGACACGCCCACAAAGGCGTCGCGCGCATTCGACGCTGGCCGTGACGGTTTCGTCATCGCGGGTGGCGGCGGCATCGTGGTGCTGGAAACGCTGGAGGGCGCGCAGGCGCGCGGCGCGCGCATCTATGCCGAGGTCACGGGATTTGCGGCCACCTCTGACGGGGCCGACATGGTGGCCCCGTCCGGCGAAGGCGGAGAGCGCGCGATGCGGCAGGCGCTGAAGACCCTGCCCGAGGGTCGCAGGATCAGCTACATCAACGCGCATGGCACCAGCACACCCGTCGGTGACGTGGGCGAGGTGGAGGCCGTGCGCCGCGTCTTCGGTCAGGGCAAGACACCGCCGATCAGCTCTACCAAGTCGATGACCGGCCACAGCCAGGGTGCCACCGGCGTGCAGGAGGCGATCTATTGCCTGCTAATGCTGCGGGACGACTTCATCGCACCGTCCATCAACGTCGAAACGCTCGACCCCGCACTGGACCCGTCCGAGATCGCCACGGTCAGGGTCGACAATGCCGGGCTTGATACGGTGATGACGAATTCGTTCGGGTTTGGCGGCACCAACGGATCGATGTTGTTGTCGCGGTTCAAGGGGTAGTGAGTATGATCGGATTGCAGGGGAAACGCGGGCTCATCATGGGGGTCGCGAATGATCGGTCGATCGCCTGGGGCATCGCCAAGGCAATGGCCGACGCCGGTGCCGATCTGGCGTTTACCTATCAGGGCGAGGCGTTCGGCAAGCGGCTGGAACCCTTGGCCGCAAGTGTCGGGTCGGACATCATGATCGATGTCGATGTGACTGACGACGCCAGCATGGACGCCGCTTTCGGGGTGCTGAAAGACCGCTGGGGCAGCCTCGATTTCGTCGTCCACGCCATTGCCTATTCCGACAAGTCCGAACTAGCGGGCCGGTTCATCGACACCACCCGCGCGAACTTCAAGAACTCGCTGACGATCTCCTGCTACTCGCTGATCGACGTCGCGAAACGCGCGTCAGAGCTGATGCCGGACGGCGGCACGATCCTGACGCTGACTTATCAGGGCAGCAACCGCGTGACGCCGTTCTACAACGTCATGGGCGTCGCCAAGGCGGCGCTGGAATCGGCCGTGCGCTACCTTGCCAATGACCTTGGCCCGCAGGGGATTCGTGTGAACGCGATCAGCCCCGGCCCGATGAAGACGCTGGCGGGATCCGCGATCGCGGGCGCGCGGCGCACCTTCAAGCATACGGAAATGAACGCGCCCGCGCGGTCGAATGCAACGCTGGACGCGGTGGGCGGCACGGCGGTCTATCTGGCCTCCGACGTGGGCCGCTTCACGACGGGAGAGATCATCCGCGTCGATGGTGGCTTTCACGTCCTTGGCATGCCGCAGCCGGATCATCTGTAGCGCCATTCCGATGTTTCGCAAAGAATCGGCGGGGGGCCAGCCCCCCGTCGCGATGCGACTCCCCCCGAGATATTTTCGGCCTTATGTATCAAACGCACCAAGCGTTGTTGACCAGATGCTCTCGGTTCTGTGATGTTGGAGAAACTGATGCAAGCCAAGGGTATCCCGTGCGTATAGTAAAAATCGTTATGATGCTGGGTTTTATAGCCATCAGCGCATTTAACGCAGCGGTCTTGGCCTTCTGGTGGCATTCCACAGAAAAGACGATGGTTATGCCGGTCAGCTCCGGCTACACCATCGAAGCGTTGGCCTTAAGCGTGACAATTTTAGAG
>NZ_JBMERN010000155.1:0-7041 GCF_049310965.1 Loktanella sp. DJP18
AAAATCTGGACCAATCCGAAATCCATCGCTCAGCGCGCCAGCACCAGTTCGGCCTTTAGCCCGCCGAGGTCATCGCTGTCGGACAGGCGCAGCACGCCGCCGTGGCTGCGGGCGATGTCGGCGACGATCGCAAGGCCAAGGCCCACGCCGGACCCGCGATCCTGATTGCGTGCAGGATCGAGGCGGGTGAATGGCCGAGTGGCATCCTCGCGCTGGTCGGGCGGGATGCCGGGGCCGTCGTCTTCGACGACGTAACGGATCGCGCGGTCGGTCACATGCGTCGCGACATGGGCGCGGGTGCCGTAGCGCAGGGCGTTGCCGACAAGGTTGTCCAGCGCGCGGCGGATTGCGGCAGGACGCAGCGGAACGCTGACCTGCGGGCCGGTCGGCGCATCCTCTGTCACGGGCATGCCGATCCGGGTGAAATCCGCGACAAGGTCGCGCAGGATCGCTGCCGGATCGACCCGTTCCAGTGCATCGCTTGCGTCGGACCGGGCGAAATCAAGGAAACTGTCGAGCAGGCGCTGCATCTCGTCGACATCGCGAATCATCGGACCTGCTTCGTCGTCCTCCAGCAGCGACAGGCCAAGGCGCAGGCGGGTCAGGGGCGTGCGCAGGTCGTGGCTGACGCCCGACAGCATCATGGTGCGCTGGGCGATCTGCCGCTCCAACCGGTTGCGCATGTCGAGGAACGCCATGCCGGCCGCGCGCACCTCGGCGGCTCCGCCGGGGCTGTAGGGCGTCACGCGCCCCTTGCCGTAGTCGGCGGCGGCGCGGGCCATGCGGGTGATGGGGCGCAACTGGTTGCGCAGAAAGATGTAGGAGATCGCGGTCAAGACGGCCCCGAGGATGACCATGATGACCAGCAGTTGATGCGGGTTGGATGCCGACAACCGCGTGCGGGCGATGTCCACGGACATGGGCCCCTGCGCGGTATTGATCCAGACGGTGACGCGGCGGCGGTCGGCCATCGAGATTGCGGCGATCTGCGGCACGCCGTCCCGCAGGCGCGCGGCGACGGTGTCGCCGGTAAAGTCGGTCCAGGGGCGGTCGTCGCCGACGTCGGGAACACGTGTGGGCCAACGGACCGCGAGTTCCAGCGGATCGGCCACCGCATCCACGGCCCGGATCGCGGCGGCCCGACCGGGTGCAGCATCCGCAAGGTCGCGCAGGTAGCGCAGGTCGATCGTGACGGCGTCGGACATCTGGCGGGTGACACCTTCGAAATGGCGCTGGATGAAGACGACGGAGACCAGCAACTGAAGGCTCAGCACCGGCAGGATCAGGATGATCAGCGCACGGGTATAAAGGCCGCGCGGCATGTAGGGTTTGAGCCATTGGAAGAACATGTGCATGATCCTATCGGGCGGCACAGGGAAGGCAAAGCGATGGATGAGTTCGATCCAAAGGTCGGCGTGGCCGAGGTCATCGCACCCGGCCTGCGGCGCATACTGGCCTCGAATCCGTCGGCGATGACCTTTCGCGGCACGAACACCTATCTGCTGGGGCAGGGACGGGTCACGGTCATCGACCCCGGCCCGGACGATCCGGCGCATCTGGCGGCGCTGTTGCAGGCGTTGGCGGGTGAGGCGGTGAGCCACATCGTCGTCACACATTCCCATCTGGACCACAGCCCGCTGGCGCGCAGGCTGGCGGCGCAGACGGGCGCGCGGGTCTGGGGCTTTGGCCCACCTGACGCGGGCCGCAGCGCCGTGATGCAGGCGTTGGTCACGGGCGGCTACAACGGAGGCGGCGAGGGGGTGGATGCGGTTTTCAGCCCGGACGTGCGGGTTGCGGACGGGGACGTGATCGAGACGCCGGCGGGCGCGCTGAAGGTGCTGCATACACCGGGCCACATGGGCAACCACATCTGCCTGCGGTGGGGCTACGCGGTGTTTTCGGGCGACCTTGTCATGGGGTGGGCCACGTCGCTGGTATCGCCGCCCGATGGCGACATCACCGACTTCATGGCGTCCTGTCGCAAGCTGAGGGTCGAGGATGCAGGGGTGCTGTACCCCGGACACGGTGCCCCCGTGACCGATCCGGCAGCACGGATCGACTGGCTGATCGCGCATCGGATGGACCGGCGCGCGCAGGTGCTGGCAGCACTCGAAGGCGAACATGATGTGGCGGACCTGACCGCCGCCATCTATGCGGACGTGGCACCGGCGCTGTGGCCGATCGCGGCGCGCAACGTCTTTGCCCAGCTTGTGGAACTGGTCGAAGCTGGGCTGGTCGCCGCAGAGCCGTCACTGACCGCCGAAGCGACGTTCCGCAGGGTCTGAGCAACACGCCTGCGTGAGACGCCGCCATAGCGTGCGGACGGCGATGTTTTTTGCGGCCAGCCGTGGTAGACAGGGAATCAATGGAGCATGCGACAAACGCGCGCCCGCCGAGCAGGACATTATCATGAGCATCACCCACGACCGGCCCGAAGGGGACGTCCCCTGGTATCTGTTGAGATCCAGCATCCTGATGATCACCATGACGATACTGGCAATCGCCGGGATCGCGCTGGATCACGTGACGCAGGCCGATGCCCCCGCAACGGGGTATCGCACGTTCGAGAACCGGGCCGTCACGCAGGGCGGTCGCTAGGCCCGGGTCAGGTCGCGGGGCAGGCTGCCCCGGTGTCGATCCAGGCTTGGGTCAGGTCGCCAAAGATCTCTTGCGTGCCGGGTGCGGGCGTGCGGCCTTCGCCCGGTTCCCAGCCCCAACCCACAAGACCGTCAGTCGCGTTGTGTTCGTGCAGGTCCGCGAGGGTGCGGTTGCCGTTGCGCGCGGGGTCTTTCAGCTGTGCGCAGACCTCGGCCGCCGTCAGACCGATCCAGCCCATTTCGATGGGGGCAAGTTGCCAGGGCTCATGTCCGGGGATCGATCCTTCGCCTGTGGTGAAGGTCACGTTTTCCGCGCCGTGACAGGTTGAACACCGCATGCCCGTCGCACCGAAATCGCCCACGCCGCGCACGACGGGCGGTTGGTGCGGCTGCATGGCGTCGCCCTGCATCGGCACGTCGCCGACCGGGTGGCAATTCAGGCAGCGGGGGCTTTCGATGACGACGAACATCTCTTCGAACAGGGCGGTGGACCGCGCGGTCTGATCCGCGATGGAATCGAATTCACCAGGGGTGCGCAGGCCTTTGACGGTCTCGGCAGAGGCCGGGGCCGTCCAGATCAGGGCGGCCAGTGTCAGCTTGGTCAAGGTCTGCATGGGCTACGCTCCAGCCGTGGTCGTGAAGGGAAGGGTGGTGACGTTCGTGCCGGTCAGGGCGCGCCATGCGTTGGCGACCGCAGGCCCGATGGGTGGCGTGCCCGGCTCGCCGATGCCGGTCGGGTCGGCGTCGCTGGTGATGATCTCGACCTCGACCGATGGCATCTCGTTGATGCGGATCATGCGGTAGGTGTCGAAGTTCAGGTCCTGCACGACGCCGCCTTCGCCAAGGGTCAGCCCGTTGAACAGCACGGTGCCAAGGCCGAAGCCGATCCCGCCTTCGATCTGCGCGCGGATCACGTTGGGATTCACCGCAACGCCGCAATCGACGGCGCACCAGACCTTCGTGACCTTGGGAAAGCCGCCGACGTCCTGCACTTCGGCGATCTGTGCCACGTAGGTGTTGAAGGATTCGTGCAGGGCTATGCCGTAGCCCTTGTCGCCCTTGACCCTCGCGCCGTCCCAGCCAGCCATCTCGGCGACCTTTTCCAGCACCGCGCGGTCGCGGCCCATGTCGCCCTTCAGCAAATCGAGGCGGCCCTGCACCGGGTCCTTGCCCGCCGCCTCGAGCAGTTGATCGAGGAACACTTCGGTCGCGTAGCCGGTGTGGGAGTGGCCGACGGACCGCCACCAGAGCACCGGCACGGCGCTTTCGGCGCGGACCCAGTTCACCCGCAGGTTGGCAAGGTCGTAGGGCATGTTCACCGACCCTTCGTAGGAGGTGGGGTCCTTGCCGTCCGTCATCATCTGTTCCATCGGGCCACCGGCCATGATGGACTGATTCACGACGACGTCGTGCCAACCGATGATGTTGCCCTCGGCGTCGATGCCACCGCGCATCTTGTGGACGGTCATCGGGCGGTAATAGCCGCCGGCAAGGTCATCCTCGCGGGTCCAGATCAGTTTCCACGCGCCGTCGCGGCCTGCGGCCTTGGCAATCGCCCCGGTCTCGTTCCCGATCTGGGCGCTGGCCTGCGCGCGGCGTCCGAAAGAGCCGCCGGCGAGCATGACGTTCAGTTTCACGTTTTCGACGGGCAGTCCAAGGTTGCCCGCGACCGCCTGCCGGTCGAAACCGGGGAACTGGTAGCCGCCCCAGGTCTCGGCACTCCCGTCCTTGACCTGAATGACGGCATCCAGCGGTTCCATCGGCGCGTGGGCGAGGTAGGGGAACCGGAACTCCGTCTCGATCACCTGAGCGGCGTTCGCAAGCGTGGCGTCGATGTCGCCGGCCTCTTCTGCCAGCAGCTGATCGCCGGTCGTCGCCAAGCCGGCGAAGTCGTCCATCATCTGCGTGGATGTCCGGGTCTCGGCGGCCGACGTGTCCCATTCGACGGTCAGGGCGTTGCGTCCGGTCAGCGCGGCATAGGTCGAGGTCGCGTAGACAGCGATTCCCTGCGGGATCTGACGGACGGCGGTGACGCCGGGGACGTTCAACGCTGCGGTGTCGTCATAGCTCGCGACCGTGCCACCCAGCATCGGCGCGTGGCGGACGACCACATACTCCATGTCGGGCAGGTCCATGTCCATCGTGAAGATGGCCGTGCCGTTGGACTTGGCGAGTGAATCGAGCTTGGGTCGGTCCTTGCCGATCAGCACGAAATCCTGCGGGTCCTTGACCGGCGGGTCTTCGGGCGGGGTCAGCATCGCGGCCTTGGCGGCCAGGGGGCCGAAGGTCGAGGTCTTGTCGCCCGACGTCAGCACGCCATTGGCAATGGTGATGGTGGATGCATCGACGCCCCACTCCTCGGCGGCGGCCTGCACCAGCATCGCGCGGGCGGCGGCACCTGCCTTGCGCATCTGGATGTAGGAATTCGCCATCGCCGTCGAACCGCCGGTGCCCTGCAGGCCGAAAAGCGTGTTCTTGTACTTCTCTTCATCGGCGGGGGCGGATTCGGCGCGCATCTGGGACCAATCGGCGTCCATCTCCTCGGCCACCAGCGTCGAAAGGCCTGTCATTGGGCCCTGACCCATCTCGATATGCTTGATGATGACGGTGACGGTATCGTCCTCGGCCACGCGGATAAAGGCGTTGGGGGCAAGGGCGGCGTCCGTGCCATCGGCCTGAAAGGCAAGTGCGGCACCCGATTGCGCCCGCCCGCGCAACGGCAGCGACACGGCGATGACAAGGCCAAGCGAAGAGGCGAGGAAAGTGCGGCGGTTCTGGGTGATGGTCATGGCCTATCCCTCCAACGTCTTGGCTGCGTCCTTGATCGCCTGCCGGATACGCACGTAGGACGCGCAGCGGCAGATGTTCCCGGCCATCGCCTGGTCGATCTCTTCATCCGTGGGGTTCGGGATTTCGTACAGCAGGGCGGCGGCGCTGACGACCTGACCGGACTGGCACCAACCGCATTGCGGCACGTCGATGGCAGTCCATGCGGCCTGCACGGCCTGCGCCTCTGGCGTATCCAGACCCTCGATGGTGCGGATGTCGGCCCCTTCGAGGGTCGAGACCGGCGTCACGCAGGACCGGCGCGTCGTGCCGTCCAGCATCACGGTGCAGGCCCCGCATTGCGCCACGCCGCAGCCGAATTTCGTGCCGGTCAGTTTCAGCTCGTCCCGCAGCACCCACAGCAGGGGTGTATCGCCGGGCACGTCGACGGTGCGTGTCTCACCGTTCACTGTGAATGTGGTCATCGGTCCCTCGCACGGATTCTTAGGTCATTGAGTATAAAGTAGAGTAGAACTGTCATCGGTCACGCGTATTTCAGCAGGTCGCCTCAA
The DNA here is from genome assembly GCF_049310965.1 of Loktanella sp. DJP18. Taxonomy (NCBI): domain Bacteria; kingdom Pseudomonadati; phylum Pseudomonadota; class Alphaproteobacteria; order Rhodobacterales; family Roseobacteraceae; genus Loktanella; species Loktanella sp. DJP18. The sequence goes on from NZ_JBMERN010000155.1 coordinate 5,936, forward strand.
TTCAGCGTCACATCGGCGACGACGGCATAATGATCCGACGGCCAGCGCCCGTCAAACTTGCGACGCTGGACGTGTGATCCGCCCGTTGCGGTCATCGGGCCTGCGATGGCGATGTGATCAATCGCACCGAACAGGTTCAGCCCCTGGTTCAGGTGATAGGTCGATCCCGCGACGGGCAGAAAGGTAAACCCGGCATCCTTCAGGATCTGCGCCGTGCGCGATCCGCGCAGGGCGTTGATGTCACCGATCAGGGCGACCCGTTCGCCCGACGCGATCAGCGGTGCCATGCGGTCGGCCACCAACCGGGCAGAGGCGAGCCTGTTCGACCCACTCTTGTATTCGAAATGCACATTCACGACCGTCAGGATCGCGCCGTCGCGGTCGCGCAGCCGCACGGTGCTGGCGAACGCCGGGTAGGACCCGTCGAAGGTTCGCGAATAGATCACGTCCGGCGTGTCCGAGAAGAAGAACCAGCCTTGATCGAGCAGGGTGAATCGGTCCGTCCGGTAGAAGATCGGCTGCGTCGACGGAAATGTGCGCCAATCGCCGTTGGCCCCCGCGGCGTAACCGGGGTTCTGCGCCAGCAACCAGTCGCGTGCCAGGTTGACGCCGCCGTCGTCACCACGCCGAAAGCTCTCCATCTCCTGAAACCCGATGATGTCGGGGGCCGCAGCCTTGAAGGCCAGATCAAGCGCGCCCTTGCGATCTTCCCAGTCACCGACGGACCAGGGGCCGGTCGGCTTGTCGAGAATGATATAGTGCACGTTCTGCGTCGCGATGCGGACTACTTGCGGCGGGGACGGCGGCAGCGGGTCGGATTGCGGTCCGCAACCGAACAGGACCAGAAGGGCAAGGATAGCAATCGGGGCGCGCATGGCGGACTCCTTGGTTTTTTCCTAGGTAGCATGGCACCGGTCAGATCAACGCGGCCTTCTCCACAGGCAGTTCCAAATTTTTTGACTGCGGACGCAGTTTTCTCGAAGAATCGGGTTGCACCCTTCTGACACAAGCCGTAGAAGCCCCTCTACCGGAGACGCAGTAATGCAGACACGGTGCAGCGGACGGGACGACGGGCCACAAGGCCGGAAGCCCAGAAACCTGGAAAT
>NZ_JBMERN010000156.1:0-6964 GCF_049310965.1 Loktanella sp. DJP18
GAACTCTGCGGTCAGTCTCTGTTGCTTGAGGCGGTAAGACAGTTCTTCTGCCATTTCAAAACCATGGTTCGGAACGCCCTCTTGATCGGTCCGGAGGTCATCGTCCATGTGTTGTTTTTTCCCCGTGCAAAACCACGCCTTGACGCGCTTGTAACCAATATAGCGGCGGGAAGCACGTCCTACGTGCCATTTCCCGCTGTCTTGGGGCGCCTACCAATGCTACTTTCCGGCCGCCGTTCGATGATGTGAGGACCTGCACGACATCGCAGAACGGATCGCGCCGATGATCGGTATCGATGCTCCGGTGATGATTGACGCGCAGAGAACGCTGGGTCGGGATGCTGCAAGCGTCGCCGTCGCATGAAATATGTCGGCGATCAGTCGCTGCGCAATACGCAACAGGCGACGTCATTTGTGGCCATCGATCCACTTCGACATCAGGCCCTTGTCGCGGAAACATTCATCTGGGACGGCGCGCCGCTTTATCAGTGCGAGCTTCTCAGCGAATGCAACCTGCTTGGAACTCGGCCGCGGATCATTTCGACGGCTGGTTTCAACCGGGTCTGCGCGTCCATCCAAGCGCTGAGTGCACGACGATCCTGCTGAACGTCCCACGGCAGTAAGTTGCGGTTTCGTTCCGCAATAGACCGTGCGTAGGCAATCTGACGCGGTGTAGCGGATAAGACAAAGGCTGATGTTTCCATGACAGAACTCTAACAATGAATGTGTCTCACATTTAGAACGTAACATGAACAAAATCAAGCTGGCAACATTTGGTGCGCAGTGGGCCCACGTCCTAGCGAGCGCTGACAAGCAACGCCTCATCCGGCTGCTCGAGGGCGGCGGTCGCCGCGACGATGCTCCAGCCAAGACTACATGGTGTGCTTTCGTTGTGTCTAAGAGCGGCCGTTCGTGCGCTGCGCGGCGAAGGTCCGGAAAGAACCCTTATGGCTGCACGCTGCACTGCATACATGCTTCACCGATCAATAAATCCTTATGATACTTCGAAGCACTGCTTGAGCGCAGCTTCGAATGATCGTTGATCGTAAGGTTTGACCAAACTTACTACGCGTCGCTCCAAATAGCTCCCGTTTATCAGACCCGTCAAATCAGCGCCCGAGGCGATGATCACCCCAAGATGTGGGAAGTTTGCCAAAACGCGTCTGACCAGGTCCATGCCATCTCCGTCAGGAAGACCAAGATCGGTCAGCATCACCTCGACTGGCTGAAGGCTCAGCATTTTCGTGGCTTCCGCTACCGTTCCAGCTTCGACAACGTCATAGCCCAGGTCGGTCAGCATGTCCGCAGTTGCCATCCGGATCAGGACCTCGTCCTCAACCAGTAGCACGCGCCGACGTTTCTCTGGCCCATTGCTATCGTCAACAAGCTTGTCCGCCACTTGCCGTGGGGTCGCGTTCGGCTCTGGCAGCGGGCGTTGCGCCAGGACTTCAGCGAGTTTTTGCGCCAGACGTTCGCGCGTGTAAGGTTTGCTCAACAAGTTCACGCCGTCGTCAAGCCGGCCGGCATGGACGATCGCGTTCTGAGTATAGCCCGACGTGAACAGAACACCGATCTCGGGCAGCCTCTCTTTCGCCTTTTTGGCCAACTCGGGACTACGCAGAGTCCCGGGCATGACCACATCGGTGAACAGGATATCGATCTGCGCACCGCTGTTGACAATCGCCATCGCGCTGTCGGCGTTCTCGGCGCTGAGGACCGCAAAGCCGAGGTCACGCAGCAGATCCATGGCCGTTTCACGCACGGCATGGTCGTCCTCGACCACAAGAACGAGCTCCCCGTTTCCCTGAGGTAATTCGATCCCGGGCTGCGCCTGGCGCGTGTCCTCTTCTTCCCGGCTTCTGGGAAGGTAGATGCGAACCGTCGTTCCATGGCCTGTCTCACTGTAGATCTTCACGTGGCCCCCCGACTGACGAATGAAGCCATAGACCATGCTGAGCCCCAGCCCCGTGCCCTTTCCCGTCGGCTTAGTCGTAAAAAATGGATCGAAGACCTTTTCGATGATTTCAGGATCAATGCCGCCGCCGGTGTCCGTCATGGCAAGCATCACGTATTGTCCAGGCACCATCTGCGGATGGTCTCTGGCATAGGCGTCGTCAAGCGAGGCGTTGCCTGCCTCAATCGTGAGTTTGCCGCGGTGGTTCATGGCATCACGCGCGTTTATTGCAAGATTAAGGATCACGTTTTCCAACTGGATTGGATCGACAAGACAATTCCAAAGACCGCCGGAGATCACGGTCTCGATCTCGGTGGCTTCACCCAGCGTCCGTCGCAGCATGTCATCCATATCGCGCAGGATCCGACCAACATTCTTCGGCGCAGGTTCAAGGGGCTGCTGGCGACTGAACGCAAGAAGTTGTGCGGTGAGTTTTGCACCGCGCGAAACGCCTGTCATCGCGTTGTCGGCAAATTTTCGATTGGCGTCTTCGGCTGGCAGTCTCTTCAGCAGTAGCTGCAGGTTGCTGCCGATCACCTGAAGCAGGTTGTTGAAGTCATGCGCGACGCCGCCTGTCAGATGACCGACCGCTTCCATCTTCTGCGACTGGACCAGCTGCGCCTCAAGGCGGTCGCGCTCGGCCATTGCAGCGTCGACGCGGGCCTCCATCACATTGCCGAACTCGATTTCTGCATCCCGGGCTCGCAATTCCTCGGTGATGTCACGCACTTCGATGACGGTGCCGACGATCTTTCCACTCTTATCCTTCATGGGAGAGGCCGTGAAACCTACAGGATAGAAGCTTCCGTCCTTATGGACGAATGTGCCTTCGCCTTGGACTTTGTTGTCCTCCGGCAGGGCACGATCAATCTCGCAGTCTTCGATCGGGAAGTGATTTCCATCGGGGTGGGTGTGGTGGATCACTTCGTGAAGAGGCCGACCTTCGGTTTCGGTGAACCTGTAACCGGTCAGCATTTCGGCGGCATTATTCATGAACACGCAATGCTGGTTTTCATCCATCATGAAGACCGCCATCGTGGTGTTGCCCAGGATGGCATCCAGCCGCGACGAGGCCTTTGTCAGGGCCGCTGCTGTCTCATTCTGGGCTGTGATATCCTGAATGGCCGCATAGAATATATTTTCACCATCCGTCGAGATCAGCTGCAGATGGACCCTGACATCGTAGCGCGTGCCATCTTTTCGTTGATGAAACGTCTCGAACTCGAGCGCGGAACGTTCGCCCGTCAGGAGCGGATCGACAAGCTTGCGGAACGCCAGTTCCGATATGGCAGGTTTGAGATCCCATGCCGTCTTGCTGCGCAGCTCCTCCATCGTGAAGCCAAGATTTTCGCGGGCACCACGATTGACTAATGAGAATCTGAAGTCATCTGAGGAAAAGATGTAGACTTCGCTGGCGGCGTCTTCGACGATACGACCAAGCCGATCACTCGTCATTCCTGACCGTTTTTGCAAACTCGTTCTCGCACACAATACTGGGGCCATTGCAAGATGACCTGTCTGATATGCATGTTGAGCACAGATTTTCCGCTACGAAAATAGCGGTCATCACGACGACCTCATTTTCACTTCGACATGTAGGAATTCAGCAGGCGCAAGGCGATGATATCATACGTTCCGAAGGCCAAATAGCCACGTCACATAACCACTGCGGAAGCGATTTGGACCGGTTTTCCGGTGGAAATGGCGGTAGAGAAGGATTCAGCGAACGACGGCTCTGTGCGCACTGCCGACAGTCGATCTGCTCAATCGTGACAAATGCTGATGACAGACGTGAGCTTCGACTGCTGAGCTATGATGAAAGTCGACAGCCAAGGCTGTTAGTTTTTGTGACAGTCAGCGCGCATCGCCGTCAGACCGCATCGGCCTACGTTGACGAAAAACCAAGCTTGGAGGGCCGCCATGATCCTATACGTTCTCACAGCCGTTCTATTTCTGATAATCGATGCTGTCATGTTGACTTATGTCATGAAGCCTCTCTTCACCCGCCACCTTGGGGAAACGATGCGCGACAGCCCGATGCTTGCGCCGGCAGGCTTGTTCTACCTGGCCTATGTCGCAGGTCTCGTTTTTCTGGTGTCGATCCCCGCATTGCGTGATGTCGCACCTGGCCGGGCAGCACTTCACGGGGGTATCATAGGTGCGATGGCTTATGGAACTTACGAGTTCACCTCGATGTCCATCATGAAAGACTGGTCTTGGCAGATGGTCGCCGCTCATACGATGTGGGGCGCTGTGCTGACGGGTTTTTGTGCTTGGGCTGGCGGTGCACTCGTGTTGCGCTTTCAAGGCTGACCGTCGGCTTTCTCTGACATCATCCGGGATCATCTCATGTGCAACCTCTACTCCATCACGATGGCCAAGGATGCGATGCGGCAGCTCTTTGCCGTCGATGCAGCGGATGACGCGCTCGGCAATGCAGAACCACTGACCGCCATCTTCCGTAAGCGGGAAGCTGTGACCGTTCAGGCGTTGTATTTCCACGGCATGAGGGCATCGCGTTCAGCACTTGGCCACTGATTGGCGATGCGCTCCAAGGTCAGCGTCAGCCAGGCGACAGGGTCGACATCGTTCATTTTGCAGGTCTGCAGGAGGGTCGCGATCGTGGCCCATGTCCGGCCTCCACCGTCCGATCCGGCGAAGAGGCTGTTCTTGCGTGTGATGGTCTGGGGTCTGATGGCCCGTTCGACGATGTTGGAATCCAACTCGACGCGTCCGTCAATTAGGAAGCGCTCGAAGATCTCGCGCCGCGTCATGGCGTAGCGCAGCGCTTCTGCCAGCTTCGACTTGCCCGAGATGCGCGGCAGGGTCCGTTCCCACAGCGCGAACAGCGCCGCGACAATAGGTGTCGAGATAGCTTGGCGTGCCGCCGCGCGGGCTTCGGGGCTTTGACCGCGAACAGTTGCCTCGATCGTCCAGAGCTCAGTCATCTTCTCTATCGTCGCAGTGGCGACCTCAGATGCACCAGTCGTGTGCAATTCATAGAAGCGGCGTCGACTGTGCGCCCAGCATCCCGCCAATAGCGGACCATCGTTGCTGCCTTCCTTGCGTGCCAGCTTGCTGTAGGCGGCGTAGCCGTCCACCTGCAGGATACCGCGATATCCCCCGAGATGCCGCTGCACACAGTCTCCGGACCGGCTGTCCTCAAAGCGATAGGCCACCATGGGCGGACCGCTTCCGCCGAACGGCGTGTCGTCACGGGCATAGGCCCAGAGCCAGGCCTTTTTCGCGCGGCCGTTGCCGGGGGCAAGGGTTGGCAAGCTGGTTTCATCCGCAAAGACCCTGTCGCCTTTCAAGACCTCACGCAGGACATGGTCTGCAAGGATATCCAGCTCGAAGCCAATCCGGCCCATCCACTGGGCCATCAGCCGGCGGTCAAGGTCCACTCCGTCACGGGCATAGATACCCTCCTGCCGGTAGAGCGGCAGCCCATCTGCGTATTTCGAGACCGCAATCTGCGCCAGCAACGCCTCTGACGGCAGACCACTCTCGATGATATGGTTCGGGGCCAACGCCTGGATGACACCGTCCCAGCCTTTGAACGCGTATTTGGGGCGGCGGGTGATGATGACCCGGAACTTCGCCGGGATCACATCAAGCCGTTCGGCCACGTCTTCGCCAATCAGCACCTTCTGCTTGCCGGCATGTTCCGGCAGGTCGTCAGGCTCGATGACCACTTCAACACGCTCGAGATGCGGCGGGAAGCCTTTGCGTGGCCGGGGTGCCCGCTTCTCCTGTGAAGCCTGGCCCTTGCCGATCTGCGCCCGCAGGGCCGAGATACCCGTTTCGATCTCTTCGAAGAGGAAAGCCTGCTGCGCATCCTCATCACCCGCCGTGGCAGAGCCAAGCTTCTCGGACCGTCGTCCGAACCGTGCCCGGTCATAAGCCTTCAGGATCTGCATCAGCCGCTTGATCCGCTCGTCGGCATCCGCGTTACGGGCTCTGAGCGTCTCGATCTCACGCTCCAGCGCGTCCGCACGGCACGCTTGCGCGGCCATGGCGCGCACCATGGATTTCAACTGATCCATGTCGTCAGGAAGGGGGGATCCACTGCTGCTCATCACCTCCGGTTAGAGCATGTTTCCCCCTGTTTTGCTCGCGTTTTCTTCATGCAGCAGCGCAAATTATCGCTGCCGCAGGACCGGTCAGCCGACAGTTTCGGGGCGCCGGACGGCGACCGGCCGCACCCGTTTCCAGTCCAGGCCATCCACCAGCGCCATCAGCTGGACAGTGTTCAGCTGAACCCGGACATGACCGATCCGCGGCCAGCAGAACCCGGCTTTTTCCAGACGCTTCGCATAAAGGCAGACCCCGCTGCCGTCCCACCATACGATCTTGATCCGGTCCGCCCGCTTTGCGCGGAACACATAAAGTGCCCCGCTGAACGGGTCGCTCCCCGCATCGCGGACCAGCGCCAGCAAGCTGTCCGGTCCTTTGCGGAAGTCGACAGGGTGGCTGGCCAGGAAGACCTTCACGCCGGACGGGATCATGCTGTGCGCACCGCACGAATGATCCGGCGCAGCGCAGCCTCGTCGAGGTCAGGGCTGAGGCGGATGATGACACTGCCCAACACGATCTCCACCATTGGCACGGGTGTGCCGGGTGAAACTGTCGTCTGCGCATGGGCCTTCAGGAAAGCCTTGCGCCAACCAAACAGCTGCGGGGGCGAAATCCCCAGACGGCGGGCCAGCGCTGAAACGTTCACGCCCGGTTCCAGCGCCCCGGCGACGGCCTGCGCCTTGAACTCATCCGACCAGCGACGACGCTCGCCCACCGGCGCACCGTCAAGACGTTCGACAACGGCTTCGATCAATTGAAAGCTACCATGCGTAGGCATAGGCGTAGGACTGGTCGTAGACATAGAACCCCGGCGCTTGCGTGAACGCCGCAAACCTACCCAGGAACAGGAAGCCATTTAACCCACGGGGCTGCCTTGTCGCTTACCATCTTCCCGAAGGGCATGGCACCGATCGTCGGGGCAGACGCCGACGG
>NZ_JBMERN010000157.1:0-6959 GCF_049310965.1 Loktanella sp. DJP18
CGCGTCACCCGCATGCTCGCAAACTCATGACTTCTCTCACATAGTTCCGAATCGGACTCTTAGGTATTTGAATTATGGAATACAGACAGCTTGGCCGCACCGGACTGCGGGTGTCGGTGCTGACGATGGGAACCTTTACCTTTGGCGGCAGCGGGCCGTTCGCGATGGTCGGGCAGCAGGGCGTTTCCGACGCACGGCGGCTGGTCGATCTGTGCATCGACAACGGGGTAAACCTGTTCGACACGGCGAACATGTATTCCAACGGCCAGTCCGAGGAGATCCTGGGCGAGGTGCTGGAGGGGCGTCGCGACAAGGTGCTGATCAACTCCAAGGCGCGGATGCGGATCGGCGACGGCCCGAATGACGAAGGCGTGTCGCGCCACCACCTGATCCGGGAATGCGAACGCAGCCTGAAACGGCTGCGCACCGACCATATCGACATCTACTACATGCACGAATGGGATGGCCAGACCCCGGTCGAGGAGAAGCTGGCAGCCCTTGATACATTGATGCAGCAGGGCAAGATCCGCTATATCGGCTGCTCCAACTATTCGGGCTGGCAGGTAATGAAAAGCCTTGCCGTCAGCGACCGCGACCGACGGCCCCGCTTTGTCACGCAACAGATCCACTACACGCTGGAGGCGCGCGAGGCCGAATACGAGCTATTGCCGATTTCTGTCGATCAGGGCCTGGGCGTTCTGGTCTGGAGTCCGCTTGCCGCAGGTCTGCTGACCGGCAAACACCGTCGCGGACAGCCAACCCCGGAGGGGTCGCGCCAGTTCGCCGGCTGGACCGAACCGCCGATCCGGGACGCAGAAAAGCTGTGGGACATCGTCGAGGTGCTGATTCAGATCGGCGCGGAACACAACGTTTCGGCGGCGCAGGTGGCACTTGCATGGCTGCTGGGGCGTCCGGCAGTTACGTCACTGGTAATCGGGGGCCGCAATGAGACGCAGTTTCGCGATAATTTCAAAGCGATCGATCTGCGCCTGACCGATGACGACAGGGCCAGACTGAACGCGGTCAGCCGCGTGCCGCTGATCTATCCCTACTGGCATCAGCGCAATTTCGCGACAGACCGGTTTTCGGACGCCGATTGGGCCCTGCACCGCGATTACATCGCCGACTAGCGAAGGACCTGGCCCCGTGCTACAGCGCATCGGGCCAGCGCGGTCATGCGAATGCTTTCATCCAGCCCAGCCCGGCGCGCGTGTCGCCTGCGGGTCGATATTCGCAGCCCACAAAACCATCGTATCCCATGTCATCCAGCGCTTTTAGGATGCGCAGATCGTCAAGCTCTCCGCTTTGCGGTTCGTGGCGCAGCGGCACGGCGGCGATTTGCACATGGCCGGTCACGGGGAGCAGCGCCTGCAACCCGGTCAGCACGTCGCCGTGTATGATCTGGCGGTGATAGATGTCGAACTGAAGTTTCAGGTTCGGCAAGGCGAGATCCGCGATAATATCCACTGCCTGATTAAAATTGTTTAGGAAATATCCGGGCATGTCGCGCGGATTGATCGGCTCGATCAACACATTCAATCCCGCCGGACCCGCCGCATCGCACAGATAGCGCAGCGAGTCGCGATAGGTCTGTACCGCTGTGGCATCGTAGCGGTCGGCAATGCCGCTCATGACGTGGATCCGGCCGACACCTGTGGCGCGGGCATAGGTCAGCGCGGAGATGACCGACGCGCGAAAGTCAGCCTTGCGATCCGCCAGCGCCGCAAGGCCGCGATCGCCCGCTAGCCAGTCGCCGGGCGGCAGGTTGAACAACGCCTGTTGCAGGCCGTTCGCCGCCAGCGCCTGTGCGATCAGGTCAGGATCGTGGTCGTAGGGAAACAGGTATTCCACCGCCGCGAAACCTGCCTCCGCCGCAGCGGCAAACCGGTCCATGAACGCGCTTTCATTAAACATCATCGTAAGGTTGGCGGCAAAACGCGGCATGGCTAGGCTCCCGCCTTTGGCAGGTCCAGCCCGGCCAGACCGGCCAGCATCCGTGCCACCGATGCATCGTCATCGCGCCCCATCCCGGCGGCAGCGGTCATGACAAACAGTTGCAGCGCCATCGCGGTAATCGGTGTCGGGAATTTCAGGCTGCGGCCGATGTCGGAAACGATTCCCAAATCCTTGGTGAAAATATCCACCGCGCTGTGCGGGGTATAATCGCCTTCCAGAATATGGGGCACCCGGTTTTCAAACATCCACGAATTGCCCGCCGACGCGGTGATCACCTCGTAAACCTTTGCAATATCAAGGTCCATCGCCTTGGCAAAGGTGATCGCCTCGCAGGCGGCGGCGATGTGGACACCGGCCAGCAACTGATTCACGATTTTGAACGACGCGCCGATCCCCGGCTTTTCGTCCAGCTCGTAGACCTTGGCGGCGATGCAATCCAGCACGGGTCTGGCCTGAGCAAAGGCCGCCGGACGCCCCGACGCCATGATCGTCAGGTCACCGGACGCGGCGCGAGCCGACCCGCCGCTGACCGGCGCATCGATATAGTGCAATCCCAGCTGTGCGGCCCGCGCCGCGAAATCGCGCGCCGCATCAGGCGACATGGTGGCACACGACAGGATCGTGCCGCCGGGGGCCATCGCCTTCGCGGCCCCTGCGGCCCCGAACAGCACCGTGTCCGTCTGCTGCGCGTTGACGACCACGCAGATCACAACGCCCGCGCCCTGTGCGGCAGATGCGGGGTCGGTCCCGGCCAGCCCGCCTAGGGCTGCAAATCGTTCTACAGAACGGGCGTTCACGTCGCAGCCTGCGGTCGCAAACCCGTCGCGCAGCAACGACGCGGCGACCCCGAACCCCATTGAACCCAGACCGATCACGCAGACCTTCGGGCTAGTCGTCTTTTCCATAGCAGAGTCCCTGAACTGGATTTTCTGGAATGCCCGGTCCTGCGTGACATTCTCTTGCGTTGACGCGATCGCGATGATAGCGCTGTCACAACTAAGTAGCCGAGCTTCTTGTTGAAAGGCAAGTTAAAGCTTTGCATCGGGGGATGCGGCGCGCCGTTCGGCCGCACCGCACGGACAAGGAACAGACCATGCTGATCGGTGCAGTCGCCGACGACATCACCGGGGCTAGCGATCTGTGCCTGATGCTGTCCAGAGAGGGGCTGCGCACGGTGCAGATCATCGGCGTGCCACCGGTCGGTGTGGCCCTGCCGGATGCGGATGCGGTCGTGATCGCCCTGAAATCACGATCGGCTCCAGCCGCCGACGCGGTGGCGATGTCGCTGGCAGCGCTGCGCGCGCTGACCGACGCCGGGGCACCGCAGATCATGTTAAAGTATTGCTCGACCTTTGATTCCACAGATGCGGGCAATATCGGCCCGGTAACCGATGCGATGATGACGGCCCTTGGCACCGATCTGACCATCGCCTGCCCGTCGTTTCCTGCGGCAGGGCGCACCACCTACAAGGGGCACCTGTTTGTCGGCGACCAGTTGCTGTCGGACAGCCCGCTGCGGGATCATCCGCTGAACCCGATGCGGGACGCCAATCTGATGCGGGTGCTGGGACGCCAGACCCGCCAGCCGATCGGCCTGGTCGATATCGACACGGTCCGGCTGGGTGCCGACGCGCTGAAGGCGGCATTCGACGACCGGCGCGCACAGGGCCAGCGTATCTTGATCGTCGATACCCTGTCGGACACCGACCTGCGCACCATCGGTGCGGCCTGCGCCGATATGCGGTTTATCACCGGCGGGTCCGGCATCGGACTGGGGCTGGCGGGCAATGCCGTGGTCTCTGGCCTGATCGCGCCGCGCACCGCCAGCCGCCATATGCCCGCGCCGACTGGGCGCGCCGTCGTGCTGGCCGGATCCTGTTCTCTGGCGACCCGGCAACAGATCGCGACGGCACAGGCGGCGGGCCTGCCCACTCTAGCGATTGACGCCACAGCACTGGCGACAGGCACGCAAAGCGTGGCGCAACTTGCCGGCTGGGCCATATCACAGCCCTATGACGCCGTCCCGGTGATCTATTCCAGCGTGGCACCCGACTTGATTGAGCGACTCCAGACACAGGGTGCGTCGCATGACATCGGGGCGCTGATCGAACAGACGCTGGCCGATCTCGCTGTCATCCTACGCGATGCGGGCTTTTGCCGGTTTGTGATCGCCGGCGGCGAAACCTCCGGCGCGGTCGTGGCGGAGCTGGGTGTCACGACGCTGGAAATCGGTCCCGAAATCGACCCCGGCGTGCCGTGGACCCGCAGCGTCGGCAGCCACGATCTGGCGCTTGCGCTGAAATCCGGTAACTTTGGCAGCGCCGACATCTTTTCGCGAGCGTTCACTTTGCTGCAACCGGACAGCCCACATGACTGACATCAACCGCGCCCGCGACCAGATCTGCCGCGTCGGCGCGTCCCTGTTCGACCGCGGGCTGACCAGCGGCACTAGCGGCAATATCTCGGTCCGCCTCGATGATGGCGGCTGGCTGATGACGCCGACCAACATCGCGCTTGGCACGCTGGATCCGGCCCGGCTGTCACGGTTCGATGGGGATTTCCAGCTGCTGGACGGCGACCCCCCGACCAAGGAGGCGTTCCTACATTTTTCGATGTATGCCGAACGCAGCGACGCGGCGGCGGTCGTGCATCTGCATTCCAGCCATTCCACCGCCGTCAGCATTCTGCGAGACGTGGACCCGGATGACGTGCTGCCCGCGCTGACCGCCTATTACATCATGAGAATCGGGCGGTTGCCGATGGTGCCCTATTTCGCCCCCGGCGACCCGGATCTTGCCCATGCAGTTCGCGCGCTGGCGGGGCGGCACCACGCGGTCCTGTTGGCGAACCACGGCCCTATCGTCGCGGGCACATCGCTGCTGAACGCGCAATCCGCGATCGAGGAGCTGGAGGAGACGGCAAAGCTGTTTCTGATGCTTCAATCCCACGCCCTGCGCACCCTGACCGACCCGCAGGTGGCCGATCTGCGAGCGCGGTTCAATCTTTCCTGATCACATCACGAATGGACAACTCATGACACAGACAACCGAAACGATTGGTTTCATTGGCGTTGGGCTGATGGGGCACGGCATGGCCAAGAATATCGTCGAAAAGGGCTACCCCCTTACAGTGATGGCACACCGAAATCGGGTACCTGTCGACGACTTGGTGGCACGCGGCGCGGTCGAGGTGTCGTCGCTGTCCGACATGGCCAGCAACTGTAGCATCATTTTCCTTTGCCTCACCGGATCACCACAGGTCGCGGCAACGGTTGCCGCACTCAAATGCGATTTGGCAAAAGGGACTGTGATAGTTGATTGCTCGACTAGCGACCCGACAGTGACGGGCCAATTGATGGATGAACTGGCCGAGATCGGCGTAGCATTGGCCGATGCCCCTCTTAGCCGGACGCCCAAGGAGGCTTGGGATGGCACGCTCGACTGTATGGTCGGCGCCGATACTGACGTGTTCGAGCGGATCCAGCCAATCATCGCGACTTGGGCCGCCAAGATCGTCCACATCGGCGGCGTCGGTGATGGTCACCGCATGAAACTGCTGAATAACTTCATTTCACTGGGCTACGCCGCGCTGTACTCCGAGGCTTTGGCTCTGTCGCGCAAGGTGGGCATCCCGGTGCAGGAATTCGATAAGGTCATCCGCGGGGGACGCATGGATTGTGGGTTCTATCAGACCTTCATGGGCTATGCGCTGGAGGGCAACCGTGACGCGCATAAATTTAGCCTCAGCAACGCATACAAGGATATGAGGTATGTGGAATCAATGGCAAATAACGCGACGGTGACAACCACGATGTCCAGCGCGGTCAAAAATGCCTTCGCGCTGGCGATGGCGACCGGCGGCAACGGACCCGACGACTACGTGCCGCATCTTTCTGATTTCATATCAAAGGCAAATGGTATCGCATGACTGCACTGCGCAGCAGGAACAATACGAAGATCCATTAAATCCAGCGTCTCGCTTATGGAGCGGTCATAGTTAAGTTGAGGCCACCCTCATTGCTGCTGGCTAAAAGGTCATACTGGTTCATCCCTCAGACGCTGTGGCTGCTGTCTTACGAACGGGTCGCGGCGTTTGTGCGGGCATGGAAAGTAGACCGACAACTCGCAAAACAAGCGACCGGGCGAGTAACATTTCAAATGGTGACGATCCAAGTTTCGCCTCAACAACGAGATCAATGAAATTATTCATACAAATCTGGATCGCTTGAGAAGCATCAATCTTTGAGCCTAACGTCTCAGCAAATCTACAGATAATCTTGTAAAGGTTTCTGTCCTTGCTGCAATTTTTTTCAAATGAAACTTTAGAAACGGTAGTAACTTTCTATGAAAACCTACAGAATTGCAGCAATTCCCGCCGATGGGATCGGCCTCGAAGTCATCAGAGCTGGGCTTCAGGTCTTGCACGTTTTGGCCAAAAGGGATGGAGGTTTTAATGTCGATGTGACCGATTTCGACTGGGGATCGGACCGCTACAAGCGCACTGGGTCATTCATGCCTGACGATGGGCCAGCGCAACTTCGGAGCTTTGACGCAATTTTTTTTGGCGCGGTCGGTGCGCCGGATGTCCCCGACCACCTGTCGCTCTGGGGGTTGCGCCTGCCCATATGCCAAGGATTTGACCAGTATGCCAATGTGCGGCCGACTAGGATTTTGCCAGGTATCACATCACCTCTTGCGGGCGTAGGGCCCGGCGATCTTGACTGGGTGATCGTGCGCGAGAACTCTGAGGGCGAATATTCCGGTATCGGCGGCCGGGCTCACAAAGGGATGCCAGAAGAAGTTGGAACCGAGGTCGCGATTTTTACGCGTGTCGGCGTGACGCGGATCATGCGGTATGCGTTCAAGTTGGCACAATCTCGGTCGCGCAAATTTCTGACCGTTGTTACCAAGTCAAATGCGCAACGCCATGGCATGGTGATGTGGGACGAAATTGCTGCCGAAGTGTCGCAGGAATTTCCTGATGTGACGTGGGACAAGATGCTA
>NZ_JBMERN010000158.1:0-6888 GCF_049310965.1 Loktanella sp. DJP18
ACGAAGGGCGCGGTGACCAGCCGTTCGCTGCCATCGGCTATCTTCTGGCGGCGCACCCCGAAATGCTCGATGTAGATGCCGCTCTCAACCAAGCGGAAGTCCGGCTGGTAATCGCGCCTGCCGGTTTCCGCGATCTTGTGTTCATAGACAGGCTCATACTCGTAATCGACGCCGTTTTCATACAGCCAGTTGGCGATTTGCAATTCTTCGTAACTCTTGACCTTTCGCCCTGCAGCGTGCGCAGGTCTTGCGCTTCCATGTGGATGTAGAAGTCGTGCTTGGTCTGGAAGTCCCATTCCGTCTTCGGCTCGACTAAAAAATGCGCGAACCACCGGATTATCGCCTTCGACACGTCCGATAGCCCGTGGACCAGGTCCTTCAGGATCTGCTTGATCAGGTTGGTGAACGCCATGTCATCGGTGGCGTGACCGGCCAGAGCGGGCTTTGACCCTTCGACGATGCCGATGACGTCATAGGCAATCGCGTGGAAGGTTCGCGACATGATGGGCACGCCGGCTCGGGCCTCGACCCGTTC
The DNA here is from genome assembly GCF_049310965.1 of Loktanella sp. DJP18. Lineage (NCBI taxonomy): Bacteria > Pseudomonadati > Pseudomonadota > Alphaproteobacteria > Rhodobacterales > Roseobacteraceae > Loktanella > Loktanella sp. DJP18. The sequence goes on from NZ_JBMERN010000158.1 coordinate 536, forward strand.
CGACATCTCGTCCGCCGCATTCTTCGCAAAAGCGAGAAGCAGGATTTCTTCCGGCTGACGGATGCCCGCCTTGACCAGATAGGCGGCCTTGGCGGTGATGACGCTGGTCTTTCCAGATCCTGCCCCGGCTAGAACGAGCGTCGCATCCTCATCGACGACGACCGAAAGGCGCTGTTCCGGCGTTAGCGGCTTGCTCTCGATCGTGTCGAAGAAATCCTTCCAGCGATCCAGTTCGGCGGTGACGAAGGCCGTGATGCCGTTCGCCCGCAATGTGCACGGATCGCTTGCAAACTTCCGGACGGGCGCAATGCGCGCGACGGTCTCGCGACCAATGGCCTCGGCATTCAGCTTCGACAGGAGCGAAGCGTCCAGAGCACGGGTTTGTTCGAGCAAGGGCGCGATATGACACGCGGCGGGGTATCGGGACGGCGCTGCCAGCGACATCACCTCAGCGAGGATCCTGTCCAGGCGCGCCGCTTCCTTCTCGAGGGCCGCGAGATTGAATCGGGTCCACGCTTTCTTGATCCGTTCCGAAAAGTCATAGGCATCTTGGTGGCCCGCGCCCTTCAGCGTGACATCGTCAAACTCGCCCGAACTGATGGTCAGTGCGGTTCCGAGCATCCCCTTCCGAAGGGAAGGTGCTCTCGCCAAGGACTGCAACGACATTGACGCGACCTGACTGCGGCGTGTGATCCGGATGTAGTCCCCGTCCAGCTCCATGGCGCGGGCGGACTTGCCGAAGGGATCAGCCAGAAATCCGAACAAAGGGCGTTGTTGCTGTCGAATCAATGAACTAGGCCTCGGCACTTTCTTGAGCTTGACAGGGTCAATGCTAGCTTGGCCGCATGGAGCGCACGACTTCTCCATACTTGCCGTCCTCGTAGCCGTTCTCCCATATCCCCTCGACAGGAAATCGCTGTGTCTGATCCTCGGCCCAATTGTACGCCGCTCCGACAAACGAGGAAGGTCGCGCGCTCGATTCTGATGCCATCACATACTCTCCATTATTGCGACGATCAGACTGATTGCTGCGCTTTCATTTCGCTTAGCCTCTGCATCATCTTGCCGACGTAGGTTGTCTTGTCTTCCTCTTGAAATAGGATATTCCGCGCCTCCATTGTCGGCTTATCGACTGCCCAGAGCAATCGCATTACATGAGACGGAGTGTTTGAAACGATGAAGCTGCTCAGCGCAACCGATGGTTCGCCAAGGCGTCTCTCAATATCCTTGATAGTCTGGAAAAACTGAATCTTAGGGTCATTGAAGCCGATGTTCCGAATGCCCTTCGGATCAACAAAGGCGATGAACTGCTGCTCACCCGAAATTAGCCAAAGGATAAAGTCCGGGTGAAAATTCCCGGCCTCGAAGAATCCGACACCACGCCCCTTGCTCAGGTTTCGCAGGAGATAAAGCTCCTTGTCAGCGAAAAACGCTGGGGACTCGTCATGAAATAGTCTCACGTCCTCGACTAGATTTCGCTCGCCCTTGTTAAGCGGAACCGGACTGACTTCGACAATGCTCTGATCGAGATATAGAAGCGGTTCATAGAGATGCCGCCCAAACCAGATCGCCTTCATGCCGCTGAACTCCCACGGCTTCAGGTCACCATTCTCGATCAGGCCCTTCAGCTCCGTGAGCTTCGTAACGATCTCTTCCTGCGACCGGTCGAGAAGGATGCGGTAGTATCCTTCGCCGTTTTCGTCCCGGCCTTTGGGGAAGTTCGGATCGTTTTCCGTCAGCTCCTGAAATTCGAGGTGGGGCAACTCCCATTCGCGCTTGCGGAACGTGTAATAGCGCTCAGTAAATTTCTTCAGCAGCGACAGTGCGATTTCTTCCCAAAGTCGGACCTTATCGAACGAGTCACACATCAGCTCCTCGGCCGGAATAAGCAGCTGATACCAGCTATGGTCGGCAAGAAGGTCGGCAATCCCATTTTCCGAAAGGTTAAGATTGTGCCAGCCGCGCTCGGCCTTGAACCGCTCCAGTTCGAAGTAGAGTCGATCAAGGTCGAGGAAGGCGATGTGCCTTCCGTTCAGATGGGCCTGGTTTGGCGCTGCCTCGACATTGCCACCTGCGACCCCGCCCGATTTCATGGCTTGGATTTTTGGGTACCAGTTGAGAACAACCTGGTTCTTCTGAAGGTATGCCGTTGCCTCTTCCTTGGCCGGATCGGGTTTCGACAGGGTAGGAATTGGCCCAAGCCGCCGGAACGCATCGCCAAACTCGGTACTGACACCATTGATCGTGTTCTTAAGGCGGATCATCTTGAGCTTCTGGGTTCCTAGGTTCTTGATGATCGGCAGCATGAACTCGAAGCGGTCATCGTTGACCGGCAGCCCTTCCTCCTCAAGGAAGTCGCGGAATTGGGCCATGTAGTCCGCTCGAATCCCGAAGATAGAGAGTGTCTCCAGCACGCCGATGTGTTTGGGGCGCTCGATCTCATCGGCCAAATGCGCCTTGCCGCTGCGCTTTAGGCTCGAACCATAGCCCTTGAGCCGCACACCACGGCCGAAGAGCTGGATAATCTGCGAACCTTCCGTCTGGCCGATATTCATCAGGCCCATGGTGCTCACGCGCCAGCTGTTCCAGCCTTCGGTAAACTTCTTTGACCCGATCAGCAGGTTGACGGTCGATTGCGGGGTGTTGATCGCATGGAAGAGCGAGCCTGCGAACTCGCTGTCCTGGGTGGCGATCCCGTTGTCTTCACATAGTTTGACCAGCTTGGCGTCGTCGCCCACGTTGATCACGCCGAAGGGTTCGTTGTCGCCGACGCGTAGCGCGATTTCGCCGGTTGCTCCTTTTAGGTTCTCGACACGGAGCGCGCCGCCCCCTGCGGCGTTGAACAGGATGGAGAGCGTTTCGTCGAACACCTGCGCGGCTGAGAGGCCGAGCGTGTTCAGATAGGTGAAACGGCCCGCGAAAAGGTTCTTCCCACCGGCGGTGACGAGGCCCTGATTAAGAACGCGCTGGATACGTTCAATGCTCGCGGAACGGTTGGCCACGTAGCGCGATAGAAACTTCAGTATTTCGATGATGTCGGATGCATCCCGCGAGGCGAGTGTCTTTGTCACGCTGCCGCCGACAAAAATCCAGAGCGGCTTGTCGATATTGAACGGGCGGAACGCGAAGCCCTGCTCCTTGAAGAGCCGTTGTTGCTGGAAGAAAGCCAGAAGGCAGGCGACCAGATAGGCGTCGAGATGGTTAGCCTGCGTGCCCTCGTCGAGATTGAGGATCTGGTAGTCCTTCCCGAATCCGTCGCCGTAAAAGTAGCGGTAGGAATAATCGAAGAGGATGCTTTTGGCATAGGTGTCGGTGAGCGCTCGGCTTCCCTTTACAGCTTGCCCGAAAGTGGCTGAATACTCGAAAGAGAAGCCCTTTTCGCAAAGCGCATTGCGGAAGCGCATCCAGGCACCTTCCTCCCCGCCTGATGCGCCGCGGTGACCCTCGTCCACCAGCACCAGGTTGTTGCCCTCGAAGGCGTCGATGGCGATGGTCTTCTCGCCCATCTCGTCCTTGAGCTTATGGATGTCGAGGATCTCAATCCGCTGCCCGGTAAACAGCCCGGCGCCGTCCTTCTGGAACAGCTCGGCTGCGAGGCCCGCCGCCTCGAACTCTCGCAAATGCTGGTGGCTGAGACCCTCGTTTGGCGTCAGCAGAATGATCCGGTTCAGGTCGCGGCGACGGCCGTGTTTGTCGAGATAGAACTGGTATTGCAGGATATTGGCATGCATCAACAGCGTCTTGCCGCTGCCGGTCGCGCTCCAGTAGGAGATCTTGTTGATCTGTGACCATGCTTCGCCGTCTTTCTTGAAGGGCGCAATGTGGTCCGCTTCGGGCTTGTCATCATTGCAGGAGGCGACCTGTTCGTTGATCGCTTTCAGCAAGGCGGCTGGATCGCTGAAATAGCGATCGAGATAGATTTCGGTGAAGAGCAGCGTCAGGTATTGGAAATACTTCCAGACGATCGGGTCTTCGCCACGGGTTATGCGGCGCTCGTTCAGGCGCTGTGTGTGTTTGACGATGTTCTGATCGTACTCAAGCAGCAGTTCGGTCGGCAGCTTGGTGAGATTAAAAAGCTGCGCCGTCAGGGCGTGATGGAAGTGATGGACGTTGTTCTCGTCCATGCCTTCCAGCTTCTCGTTGCGCAGGATCTCGGCCAGTTGCTCAAACCGCTTTACGTCGAACAGCGACAGAAGCCACTGGTTCAAAGCCAGCTTGTTAACGAAAGGGACCTGAGGTCTTCCGTTCGCGCGACGGCGCGTGGTCGTTGTCGTGGCGCGGGCCATCAAAGACCCTCCGTGTCGAACATCAGTCGGTGGAAGTCCTCTTCGATCAGACGGACCTTCCATGTGTCGTCGGCTGCTTTCAGGTTTTCCAGGTTGTTGTCGCCGTTCACGTAGATCAGTCCGAACTCGCTGTCCTTGGCGGAATAGCCCGCGCGCGTGAACCAGGTGTCCAGCACGAGGTTGTCCTGCTCCGGATCGCCCGTGAGCTTGCGCCAGATGATCAGCGCGCGGCGCCCATCCGGTGTGGTGCCGGTCACGGTGCGGAACCACCACGGACCGGCCGCGTCCTGGCGAAGCCGTCCCTTGAGGTCGAGCCGTCCCTCGGCGTCGCGCTCGAATTCAGTCGTGAAGGTCTGCGGTGCAGCGATGCCCTGCACAGTGAGGCCGATCAGCCAGTTGAACGTCTCCAGCAGATCGACATCCACCTCGCGGCTTTCATCCGATCCCGGACGCTTCACCTTCAGTTTGTAGGCGGTCGGATCGGCAAATGCTTTGACGTTCAACAGCGACTGGCTGCCACGCGTTTCCACGTCGAGCATGTAGCGGAGCATATATTGCTCCTTGAGGCGATCGACGCCCTGTGCGTCAGCAGATGCCAATAGATCGTCCTGCTGCGCGGAGCGGCGGGGGACCAGATTGTTGAGGGCGTCTTCGTAGGACTCGAGGCGGATCACTTTGAGTATCTTCGGACCGGCATTTGTCTCGTCTCTGCTTGCAGGCGCCGATGGTTTCCCCGCCGACCAGTGAGGGGTGAATGTGATCTTCTTCATTCGAGGCAACAGCACTGAATCAAAGTGTGCGCCCATTTCAACTAGCACGAACTTCCGTCTTCCTCCGTTTTTCCGGTTGAGGTTAATAACAGCGTGTCCGGTAGTGCCGGAACCCCCAAAATAATCAAGAATAGTCGCATTGGGTGCCCCACCTCCCGCAATATAAATGGCATCCTGCACGGCAAAAATCGATTTGGGATATGTAAACGGAGAGCTGCCAAATAGCGATTTAAGGACAGCAGTGCCGTGCTCTGTCGCAGAGTATTTTGCATCAAACCATGATGAAACCGAAACCACTCCGTCGTCATGAGGCCTTCGCTTTGCATAAACATAGTCTTTCCCGGACCGATCTTTACGGATGCAAAGGTCGGAAACCCTCCGTGTTACGGAGCTGTGCTCCCAACGCCAACGCTTCTCAACACCATCCTCGTTGACTGGCCAAACAACCTGTTCATTTTGTTTGGGCTCATCTTTCACAATCCAAGATTCGGTTGCCTCATCCCAATCCATCTCAGGAATTCGTATGGTATTATCACCTAGATAAATCGGATAAAACATTGTCCGCCGGTCATCGCGATTTGCTCCAGCGCCTTCGCGGCGAAGGTTCCGCCACTCGAACACACCTTCCGCATCTTTCTGCGAGAAGCGCGCAGATTGCTCTTGTGTAGGAGGCATTCTACCAATTTTCGACTTGGAGGCTTCACCAGCGAAAATCAAATACTCGTGCGAGACTGAATAGCCAGTCTGCGTTGGTCGGCCTGAGGGGTTTGCACGTACCACAATGGTGCCCAATATCCTTCCATCAAAATTCTCACCAATGAGGAAATTGAGCTCGCGGTACTGCTCGTCATCGATTGCTGCGATCAAAACACCAGAGTCTGTCATGACCGGCCGTGACAGGCGCAGTCGATCATTCATCAGCGACATCCAACTGGAGGACTTGTAGCCGTTCTTGTAGTCGATGGCTGACGCGTCCGTATTATATGGCGGATCGATATATATGCAGTCGATTTTAGCGTAATATCTTGATTTCAAGAGCGCCAGAGCCTGAGAGTTTTCGCTGTCTATAAGCACGCCGTCTGTTTTTTCATCAATATCGTCAATTACATCTATCAGGCGTTCTCGCAATTTTTCTCCGAAATGGCGCGTGTCAACCATAAGTGTCGGGTGCGCCTTTAGAAATTCGACAGTGACTGGGGCTGTATACGCAGGCGTTGTGAGGTCACCCTTGATCTCATCAATCGCAAAAAGCTGCACCCACTCCTCTCGTTGCGCATCATTGACGACGATCTCCGGA
>NZ_JBMERN010000159.1:0-6873 GCF_049310965.1 Loktanella sp. DJP18
TATAGTTTCTGCGCTGACCGCCTGAGGTTACGATGCTTTTTTGGCCCCGCGACATCAGACTGCGGGACGCGCATCGACAAGCCGGGCACTGGCCGTTGTCCATACCTTTTTCTCAAGCGCCTCACTCTTAGATCGGAGGTTCAAGTAGGTATGCCAACGCATCCATTTGGGTTTTGGCGGAAACCGTCCAACCACCCCGTTCTCAGTCGGACCAAGCCTTCTGCGCAGGCGGATTGCTCTCGTAATTTTCCGGTGTTCGGGGCTGAGAAGTTCGACTTCGTAGCGACCGTCCGCGCAAATACGACAGACCTGCGGGTACAAGATGGCGCAGCGGCGACCACAGCTGGGACAAAGGAACCAATACCGGACACCCCCGAAGTGACAAGGTGTGGTGGTGATCCGCACCCACTGGGAGATGAGCCGCATTCCGCGTGGCAGATCTCGGCCTAAGTGACGCACATCAATCTGCGTTTGGCGCTCACAAATCATTAGGCAAACCTTTCTACTCAACCTCTGTCGGTAGCGTCCGTCAAGCTGGTGTAAATTCGGGTATGGCCATTCGCGGACATCGGTCAGGCGGCCTGTGTTGAAATGCCAAGAAGCAAGTCGACCTGAGCGGCGTCGATGAGGCTGAATGCCTCCACCAGCATGTAGCGGTGCTGGCCTTGCCGGTCGTCGTTCTGATCAAACAAAACTGCGCCGACCAGTCGGATGATCGACTGCTGGTTCGGAAAGATCGCCACGACATCAGCTCGGCGCTTCACCTCTTTGTTCAGGCGCTCAAGTGGGTTCGTGCTGTGTAGCTTGTTGCGGTGCTGGGCCGGGAAGGCCATATAGGCCAGAACATCGGCCTCGCGTTCATCTGTCATAGGGCATCTTCTCCGCCATCGGGTCGCTTAAGGCATACCAGTTCTGGAGGAAGTAGACGCGCAGCATGGTCTCCAGCGGCATCGGTGGGTGCCCGCCCTTCGGGCCGGTCTTCGGATAATGTGGTGTGATCAACCCCAGCAACCGACCCCAAGGGACTACTGCCTCAATCTCGGACAGGAACACCTCGCGCCGCGTCTGCTTCTTCTTCATCGCATCGCATCGCGAAGGCCAAGAAATGCAGGTTGCTTCGGCATCCTATGGGCTCCTTGCAGGGATGCCCAAGATTACCAGATCACGCTAAAAGCGGGAGTTTTTTTAGACGTTCCCTTAGGGCTTGCCAGAGCCAGATGATCTGCACTCCGGCAAGCTTAACAACCTACATCTGACCTATGTGCAACTGATGCAGGATCAAATTCTAATCGCTACTTCTGCAGTTCCGTCCAAATCGCGGTGTAATATTCGAGAGACTTCGCCGAACAGGTCGGCAGGAACTTCCCTGCTGCGGCCAATTCGGGTGGAATGTTGACCATCGGAGACGTTTTCATTGCCTCACCCATAAATTCTTCAGACCCGGTAATGCCGTTGGCGTAACGGGCGTATTCGGAAATTAGCGCCGCGTTTTCCGGAACCATGATGAAGTTGAGGAACTGGTAGGCCTCGTCGACGTTCTGCGCGTCCGACAGCAGTGCTACGGAATCCATGAACAGCGGGAAGCCTTCCTGTGGATAGCCGAACTTTACCTTGTCATTTTCCAGCGCCGCGCGAAACACGGCACCGTTCCAGTAGACTGACGCCATAGTATCGTTCGCCGCCAGTTTTTCGGACATGCCGTAGTCCATCGACTGCCAATTCGGCTTGGCCGCAATCAACACGTCACGGGCGGCCTTCAGCTTTTCGGTGTCCTCTGTGCAGGGCTCCCCGCCGACGTACCAAAGAGCCAGTGACACGATGTCGTTCATTTCCGGAGTGACATTGACCTTACCGACCAGTTCCTCGGGCGTGTCGAGGAAGATCGCGCTGGTGTTGATGTCGCCCTCGTAGGCGTCGCTGTTCACTGCGATGCCCGTCGCGCCGATCTGCCACGGGATCGAGAATTTGCGGCCCGGATCGAAGGCCACGTCCACCCACTGCGGCGCGATGTTGCCGTGATTGCTCAGCTTCGACAGGTCGAGTTCCTGGATCAGACCCTTCTCGCGCCAGATCGGGATATAGTTGGCCGAGGGCACGACGAGGTCGAATCCGTGGCCGCCCGCCTCGACCTTGGCCAGCGCCGTATCATTGGAGTCGTAGTCGGTGACGGTGACCTTGATACCGGTCTCTTCCTCGAACTTGGTCAGCAGCTCGGCGCTGGTGTAGTCGCCCCAGTTATAGAGTTGCAGTTCGCCTTCGGCATGGGCGGCGCCCGCGCAGAGGATGGCGACGGTGGATAGCAGTTTCATCATTGTATCTCTCCTTGTTGGTCGTTCAGGTGCGTTTTCGCGTTATCAGGAAGAAGGCGGTCAACAGGACCACCGTTAGCAACAGCAGCAGGGTCGAGATCGCGTTGACCTCTGCGCTGACCGACCGCCTGATCTGTGCCAGCATGTACGTCGGCAGCGTATCCTGCCCGGCGGATTTGACAAACAGCGTGATGACGACGTTGTCCAGCGAAGTGACGAACGCCAACATCAATCCGGCGATGGCCCCTGGCATGACCAGAGGCAGAGTAACATAGCGGAACGTCTGCCAACGTGTTGCATAGAGGTCAGCACTTGCGGTCTCCAGGCTCAGGTCCATCCCTGCTAGCCTTGCGCGGATAGGCAAGTAGGCAAAAGGCGTACAAAAAGCTGCGTGAGCCACAACCAGATAGCCGAGGCCCTGATAGCCGGTCGCGACCTTAATTGAGGAAAAAAATATCAGCAGTGCGACGGCGGTAACGATTTCCGGCACCATCAGCGGTTGATTGATCATTAGGTAGACGAAGCTTTGCCCTTTTGTCTGCCGCCTCCGCGTAGTGCCAAGAGCGGCCATCGTCGCGACGGCAGTGGCGATGATCGCGGCGGAGGTGGCGATTTGCAGTGACCGTAGCGTGGCTTGCTTCACCGCCTCGTTCTGCCAGGCCTCGGGATACCAGCGCAACGAGAAGCCTTCCCAGATCGCAACGCTGTCACCAGCGTTGAACGAAAATACGACCAGCATCGCGATCGGCAGATACAGCAGGATGAACACGGTCACCGCGATGGAGGCGAACCCCGGCAGACGGGCGATAGCGAAGGTGCGATCAGTCATGGGACTTGTCCTCGCCACCGGTCGCGAAGCGCGTATAGACGATCAGCGCACAGCTGACGATTACTAGCAGCACCACGGACAGGGCCGCGCCAAGGGGCCAGTTGCGCCCCTGCCCGAACTGCAATTCGATGAAATTGCCGATCATCATGTTGCGCCCGCCGCCCAGGATGCGGGGTGTGACGTACGCCCCCAACGCGGGGATGAAGACGAGGATCGAGCCAGAGATTATGCCCGGTTTGACAATTGGTACGATAACATGGCGCAGCAACTGCCAACGGCTGGCATACAGATCGTAGCCCGCCTGCAACAGGCGCATGTCGAACCGGTCGATGGCCGCGAACAGCGGCAGGACCATCAGCGGCAAATAGACATAGGTCATACCGACGAAGACCGCAAAATCAGTGTAGAGCATCACGATGGGTTGGCCGATCACGCCGGTCCACAGCAGGAAGGTGTTCAGGAACCCTTCGTTACGGATGATTTGGTTGATCGCGAAGGTACGGATCAGCAGGTTGGTCCAGAACGGAATTGTGATCAGGAAAAGCAGCCCCGTGCGCAGCCCCGGACTGCGGGTGGCGATGAACCATGCGGTCGGAAAGCCCGTAAGGAACGCAAACAGTGTGGTAAGCAGCGCCAGTTTGACGGAGCGCCAGAAAATCGACAGATGCGCATCGGCAAAGGTCAGCGTACCTTCGAAAATGTCGCGCTGCATGATGACGTTGAACCAGGCCTTGAACGACAGCACCCATTCGACGTTGCCGTATTGCCCGGGTTCGAGAAACGAATAGACCAGCATGATAAACAGCGGGCCGGTGGCACCTACCGCCAGCAGAACCAAAGCCGGGGCCGACAACAGCCAGCCGCGCCGGACCTCTGCGCGAGCCTTGGGGTCGGCGCTCATGCGGCCTCCGGCAGCACAATCAGTGCACCGGGTTCGAACTTCAGCGTGACCTCTGATCCTGGACGCAGGCCCACGTCGCCGGACGCGGGACTTTGCAGGCGGACGGTGATTTCCGTCCCGTCGTTTAACGCTACGAGGCAATGGGTATCGGTGCCAAAATACACGGTATGCGTGACCGTGGCAGGTATGCCGTCGCCCAGCGTGGTGCTGGTGATGCGGATCTGTTCCGGGCGGATAGCGGCGGTGACCTTGCCTGTTTTGGGAGCATCGGGACCATGCTCCACGGTCAGGCATGGGCCTGCATCCAGCGTCAGGAGGTCGCCGTCCAGCGTGCCGGTCAGGAAATTCGACTCGCCGATGAAGGACGCGACGAAGCGGTTTGCGGGCCGGGTGTAGATCGTGCGCGGATCGCCGACCTGCAGCAGATGCCCGGCATGCATGACACCGATCCGGTCGGACATGGTCAGGGCCTCTTCTTGGTCGTGGGTGACGAAGATAAAAGTAATTCCGGTTTCGACCTGAAGCCGCTTCAGCTCGATCTGCATCTCTTTGCGCAACTGCAGGTCCAGCGCAGACAACGGCTCGTCCAGCAGCAGCACCCTGGGCGCGGGTGCGAGCGCTCGGGCCAACGCCACGCGCTGCTGCTGGCCGCCGGACAGCTGTCCCGGTTTGCGGTCTGCCATCTTGTCCAGCCGTACAAGGGCAAGCATCCGCGTGACGGTGTCGGCGATCTCTGCCTTCGGGCGGCCCAACATTTTCAGTCCGAATCCGATGTTTTCGGCTACTGACAGGTGCGGAAACAGGGCGTAGGACTGGAACACTGTATTGATTGGGCGCTTGTTGGGCGGATCAAATGTAATATCGTTCCCATCTAGCAGGATCTGCCCGGTCGTCGGGCTTTCGAACCCTGCGATCAGTTTCAACAAGGTCGTCTTGCCGCAGCCAGAGGGACCCAGCAGGGTGAAGAACTCTGCTTTGCGTATCGTCAGAGATATGCCATCCAACGCGGTCACGGCACCTGCCCCCTGGCCATAAACCTTGCCAGAGTCACGGGCCTCCACGGCGATGTCGTCGGTCATGTATTACCCTCGCTTTGTCGTGATCAAAGCCAAATGCCCCGCGCATTAAAAGTCAATGGCGGCCATCGTCCGCTATTTTTGGTGGCCGCCGCCCAAACCATGGGCGTGCACGTTCCAGATCCGCGCAGAGTGCCATCAGAACCTCGTCCGCCCCGAAGCGCGCGGCCAGATGGATGCCGATGGGCAGACCTTCAGACCACACCAGAGGCACCGAAGCGGCGGGTTGGCCGCTTGCATTGAAGGCCGCAGCAAAGGGCGAATTGGGAAACACACGGTCCATGCGGTAGCCTACGTAATCTGTGGTGTCGTGGGACAGGTGACCGATCACGGCGGACGGCTCAGCCAGTGTCGGCGTCAACAGGATGTCGTAATCCTGAAAAAACGCGGCCATCTGCCGACCGTAGGCATGGATCGTGTCGATGCAGGCAATGTAGTCTGCGCCACTGATCGTGGCGGCATGATCCAGTGCGCCGCGAGTAACGCCTTCAATGTCATCCGCGGCCAAGGGCCGGCCCAGCTTGCGCAGTTTGGCCTGCACCGACTCGGCGGTGCCGCAGGCGACGATGTCGGTCCAGGCGTGCATCATCGCTATGGTATTGGCCTGCGCTGGTCGGGCGGGTGTTACGTGATGGCCCATGTCCGCCAACAGGCGCGCAGCGTCGTGCACGGCGTCTCGGCAGGTCGTGCTGATCGCCTCTCCGGTTAGGGTCGTGTCGCACAGGGCGATGCGCAGGGGCTGCTGCAGCGAGGTCTGGATGACCTGCATGAAGGGGCCCGACAATGGCGGCGCCGCGTAGGGTGCGCCAAGATCCGGCCCAGCACAAATATCGGTCAGCAGAGCTGTGTCTCGCACGCTACGCGTCAGGAAGCCCTCTATTGCCATGCCCGCCCAGCCTTCGCCAGCGTAGGGGCCATCCGGCAGGCGCGCGCGTGTTGCCTTGAAACCGAACAGCCCGCAATTCGAGGCAGGCACCCGGACAGATCCTCCGCCATCGGACCCGTGCGCCGCCGGAACAATGCCCGCGGCCACCGCCGCTGCAGCACCGCCCGACGATCCGCCGGGGGTGCGCGACAGATCCCATGGGTTTCGTGTCGGGCCACCATAGACGACGGCCTCGGTCGCGGTGCCGATGCCCATTTCGGGAGCCGTCGTGCGGCCAAAGGGCACAAGACCCGCCCCGGCCAGCCGGTCGAACATGGCAGAGTTGCGGCTGTAGGTCGTGTTGCGAAACAGGCGTGATCCGACATGGCAGGGGTAATCTACTGCCTCGCACCCCAGATCCTTAAGCAGAAACGGAACGCCCCGCAGCGGTCCGTCCGGCAGTCCGGCGGCAATTCGTGCGCGGGCAACGTCCTCTTTTATGTTGACGACGGCAATGATTGTGTCATTGACGGCGGCGGTCCGGGCCAGTGCGGTCTCCAGAAGTTCCGTCGGAGTCACGTCACCGCGAGTCACAAGGTCGGCCAGACCGATGGCATCATAGCTATCATAATATGAAAACATGTAATCTCCTGTTGTCGGAAGACAGTGGCAAGCCGCCCCTTGGGAGCCGCAGTCGGTCTGATTCGACCCAGTGTCAGTTTGCCGTCAAATGACAAAACCTATGCTGAATAAAGTTGGCGACACTCGGAAAGAGCAGCGGCACGGTTGAACTGGAAGTTGTGGCGTTAAGAAAAATGGCAATCCTGATTGCAATGGTTGTGGGGGTCACAGTGGTCTTGTCGCGGTTTGGTGCCGCTCCTTTGATAGCATAA
>NZ_JBMERN010000160.1:0-6785 GCF_049310965.1 Loktanella sp. DJP18
TCAGTCCCAGTTTGTCGACCGCGGCATGGTGGCCGACATCGCCTTGCACGCGCCAGGACGCACTGGCGACGAGCGCAACCACCACGCCCACATCCTGCTCACCACCCGCGAGATGGATGCGGATGGCTTCACCACCAAGAACCGCGACTGGAACGCCGTCGAGGCTCTGGAGGGCTGGCGGGCGGCGTGGTCGCACGATGCCAACGTTGCTCTTGAGCGCGCCGGCATCGAGGAGCGCGTGGATCACCGCACCCTTGTTGCACAGCGCGATGAGGCGCGTGAGCTGGCCCGCGACGCGCATGAGCGCGGCGACGAGGCCGTGGAGCTGCGAGAGACCGTGCGGGCCGTCGCGCTGGACCGCCCGCCCCTGCCCCAGCTCTCGCTGGGGGCATGGCAGCTCAAGGAGCGCGGACAGGAGGTTGCGGCCGTCCGCGTCTGGCACGAGGTCAAGGACCGTGCCGCCGAGGTAGCGCGTGTGGCGCAGGAGCTGGCCGGTCACGTGCGCGAATGGCTGGACCACACGGCGGAACGGGTGCTGGACCGGTTCCAGCCGGAGCTGGCGCGCGATGGGGGCAGCAACGACCGGGTTCAGGCCTCAGATCTTGCCGCCCGTCTGCGCGAGGCGTGGGAAGCGCGGCAGAGCCGCCAAGAGGTGCGCGACGTGGCTGTGCCAGAGCGGGGCCGGGAGGTGCCGGAGCAGGACGTATCGCAGAGCCTGGCAGACCGGCTGCGTGAGGCGGCGCGGGGGATCGATCCCGATACCCTCGCCGACCGCGCCGCTGCCCTACGCGACGGGCGCGAGGCAGAGGAACGGCACTTGGCGCTAGAGGCCGAGAAAGTGCGGGCGCGAGAGTTGGAGATCGAGCGCGAGGCGGCAAGTATAGCCGAGCGCGACAGCGGGATCGGGTGGAGTCGGTAGGGTGTCCGTGTATTGCCATTACTGGGTGCGGTGACAAATTTGCTGCGCGTTACGCCTGTTTCTTCGGTCGCCCGCCCTTGGCACCGTTGGCGCGGGCGGCAGCAGCCTTGGCGGGCGATGTGGCCTGTCCGGCGCGGCGAGCCATGTAGGCTTTCGTGCCAAACACTCCGGCCAGCAAGCCACTCACTCTGAAGTCCGCATCGAGGGCTTCCCAGTGCAGCCCATATCCCGCGCCGAGGATTTCCACTGTTGCAAGTTCATCATGCGTGGCGGTTTCCAGCCCCTGTGCGAGGTGGGGTGGAAAGGCGAAGGTGCAGCCGTTGTTCAGTTCGACGATGATGCGTGCGCTCTTGCGATCATAGCGCACGGCTGTCGCCCGCGGCTCGACAAGGTGCGCAATCCTGCCCCGTTCCAAGGCGGTGTCGATTTCGGCGTCTGTCAGATCAGCCATGGAATTCCCTCCACTTGGCAAGAAACTGTTCTTGCTGGTCGCGGACCACCTGCATGGCGCGACGCAGATCGTTGGCCTTCATGTTTTCAGCCTTGACGAGTGCTGGCGCACCGTCAGGCCCGATCAGGTTTATCTTGGCCTGACCGTCGCCGAACACATGCACGTGGGCTGGTTCATGGTCGTCTGTGAAGATGATAATGCGCAGCCCATGCGCCCGGTAGATCGTGACCATACAGAAGAATAACCCATCGTGATGGGTTATTCAAGTGATGGCGGGGTGGTGTGAAGTTAACGTTCCTATTTCTTGCCAACTTCACACCCTGCCTTTGCGGCATGGAACACCCGTAACGATTACTCTGGAACAGCCATATCCATCGTAATTGTGCCCATGATCCTGTCAGTTTCGGCGAGGATTTTCAGGATGCGCTGGTAGTGCTTCACGTCATCGAAGGTCAGTGCGCGACCCTTGCGGTCTTTCAGCCATTTGTGGGCGGGCTGGTAGCCACCGACGTGTAAGCCCCATGAGACTTCGGGGGCACTGTCGAAATACTGGGTCGTGTTGACCCAGACTTTGCCATCCTCGAACCTCGGCTTGTCCACGACGTTGTCGCCTTCTTCGCTGTCCAGTGTCGTGAAGGGAAACGGGGTGGAGCCGATTGCGGCAGGGTCCATCAGATGCAGCTTGCGCAGCTCGGTGCCCTTAGCTGACACGTCCCAGAACTCGGCTGGAGAAGCGGGCCACGGGATGCGGGGGAAGTCGATCTTCAAGAGCTCGGCATAGGTCTCGCGATAGGCGGGGCAGTGCAGGACGCCATAGATGTAATCGAAGACGGCGATCTCGTTCGGAGTGCCTTTGTCAGGGTGTGCAGCCAGCTTTTGCAGCCGCTTGTAGAGCTTACGGTCGAAGTTCACCCGGCGGGTCTGATCGAGGTCTTGTTCGTCGGGGTAGAGGTAGAGGGGAAGGCAGTAGTCTTGACCTCGGTTGCCAAGGTAAAAAGTGCCGTGGCAGCAGGCTATGTTCGTAACACCTGCATACGAGAAGTAGTCGCGGACGTTCTGACGATTGACGATTAGGCAGAGATTTGCCCGCCCAACCACATGCTGCATAATATCGCGGCGTGGGTAGGCGACAAACCCTTTGGTTTTCCCTGAATAATAGATGTTCTGAACATCGAAGGGCTTATATAGGAATGGAACTATTTCACCTCCCCCTGATCTAACGTCTTCTACCGCAAGGGCCATCTTCCAGTCGCGGCTATCTTTTGGAATAGAGTATTTAATACGTAGATCACTCTCTTCTAAATATTTGAAGTCTCTAAGCCTTTGGGTTAAATCCTCTTTCTGTGTGGCGATACACAAGGCATCTTGCTTGGTCTGAATCCCGGAGCTCAGTTTTCCAAAGAAGTCGGAAGTCGAAAAACCCTTTTCATACTGCTCCCTTTGCGCCGCGTCGTTGGGAAGGAAGCGATGTAACGGCTCCTGACAATCAAGCTCTTTGAATCCAGTGTCGTGTATTTGGAGAGCAGATAAACCATCATATTTTGCCTTTCGGCGGCCCGTCATGTCGCGATAGTGGACGGTGGCCAGCGAACCTCTGTCGATGTTTTTGTGTGTACGCATAACAGTGATAGCGACACCCTGCATGATGTCGAAGACATTCTCATCGTGGCCCTCTGTGGGGGCGTCGGATCGGGTGTCTCCGTGCAGGTTCAAGATTGATATTTTGTCGAAAGTTTCTCTTAGGTGGCGGCGCATCCCTCTTTGGGTGGCACCATCGAGGAATGAATTGTTTGTAATCATGGCGACGATACCACCGCCGTTCTTTTCAATTAGACTCTCCGCCAAACGGATAAATTTCATATAGTCATCATTGAGGTTTACCTTTCGTTCAGAAAGCCCCTTCTTGTATTGAGCCATCTGATCCATGATCCATTCACCATTGTTCGAGCTGCTCTTGGAGTAGGGCGGATTTCCAATCACGCACATGATGGGCATGTCGCGTTTGATGGTGTTGGCGCCCTTGGCCTCGCGTGAGAGCCATTGAGTGAAAGGAAGGGTCTGGTTGGCGGGTTCACCCTCTTCGAGGCTATTAGTCAGGAAGACTGAAAGGCGGGGCGGCTCCTTCGTGGGTTTGTAGCCCATCTCGGTCAGGATCATGTCGAGCTTCATGTGGCACATAGCATAGGAGGCCATGAGTAGTTCGAATCCGTGCAGGCGTGGGATCAGGTCGGCCTCGATGTAGCTGGACCACATGCCGGGGGCCACGCTCTGAATCTTGGGTGCAATCTGCTTGATGACCTCAGCGAGAAAGGTGCCGGTGCCGGTGGCAGGGTCGAGAATCTGAACCCGGTGGACCTCTTTCTTGATCGTGATGGCCTTGCCCTTCTTGCCGGTCTGGCCTGTGTCCCAGTCCAGCGTGACCTTCGAGGTGTCGGCGAGGCCATCGGGCAGGCCAAATTCGGTTTGCAGCACCTCGTCTACAGCGCGGACGATGAAATTGACTACGGGTTCGGGCGTATACCAAACGCCACGGGCTTTGCGCTTGGACGGGTTATAGGCGGCAAGGAATGTTTCGTAGAAGTGCAGGAAGGGGTCGTTCTGACCAGTCAGCTTGCCGAAGCCTTCCATGATCTTCGCCACGTCGCAGGCTTGGAAAACGCACGCCAGGTCGTCGATGATCCAAGCGATCCGATCATCAAGGTCGTAGCCAGCCACGTAGCTAAATAGTGACCGCAGAAAAGGGTTGGACTTGGGCAACAGTTCCAGCGCTTCTTGGCGGCTGAACGTGTCCAGTGTGGTGTCGTGCAGACGGGCTGCAAACATTCCGTAGGCAATAGTTTCGGCGTAGATGTCGGCGAAGTCTTCTGGTGTGATGTCGTGGATCAGATTTTCTTTGAACGCCTGATACTGGGCTGTCAGTTCGTTTTGAATCGCCTCGTCCTCGGCCAGCGTCTTGCGCAGCACGTCCTTAATTAGGTTGGCCTTGCCTGCCATGCGCTCGGCCAGATCGCGGGGGCTGGTGATGGTCTGGGGCTTTTGCGCGATGAAGTCGCGGAGCAGGTTTTCCAGCGTTTCGTATTGATCCGGTTTTGGGATCACGCCCATCAGGAAGTCAGCGATGCTGACAGAGGCGGTCAGCTCACTGTCACGGTAGAAGTCCCAGTCGAGGCCGTTGGTATAGACAAGGTTGGGTAGAGCGGCCTTGTAACGCTCCTGCTGCGTCTTGTTGCTGTCCTTCATGCCCCTGATGGGAATGTGCAGGTCTTTAGCTTCCACATGACCGACAACGATTTCGCCGGTCGAGATGATGAAATCAGGCGCGCCGCATTTTACCCGCTTGGGTTCGTTCAGGGCAGTGACGCCGAGGGCCGCAAAGAGCGCTTCGAAAACTGAGCGGTAGGAATGTTCGGTCGCGTTACCTGTGGCGTGAATGCTTTGAACTTTAGAAATGAAGTTTGAAATTACTGACACGGTGGCCTCTGTTGTTGTCACTGCCCGAGCAGCCGTTTGAAAAATCCTTTGGGGCGTTTGTCTTCCAGAAGGGCAGTTGCCTGCTGACGCCACTTGTCGCGATCCTCGCGCAAATCGGCAATGGTTTCTTGCAAAAGGGCGCGCTCGCGCTCGCGTTCTTTTTCCTGCATTTCCATCTGGATACGGAGTGTTCCTAAGCTGTTACATTGCTGTTCCGTATCGTTCTTATGTAACGGTGCATCGGTTGTTCCGGGTGTTACGCTTGGGAACAGGCGATGAAGCTCTGACGGTTCGATAATATATGAGCCATCATCCGCTTTAGATGCTGAAATCTTTCCAGATTTAATCGCACGATGCAGAGTTGTCTTGCTTTTCCCAACCGCTTTTGCAGCTTCACCAAGAGTGTAACTCATGCCGTTCCGCCGCATTCCAAATGGAACGGTACGGTGCGTTCCAATGTGTTACGCATCGTTGTCACCAATTTTTGTGGCGGGTAAGTCAGGTTCCATGCCCGGAAGGGTTGGCTCGGATGGCGGTGGCAGGCCGGGGCCTGTCGGAAGCTGTTGCTCTCCTCGGCCAATAGACGGGATCTGTTTAAGTGGTTTCTGGTGATCCAATTCACTCAGATCTGGCTGTTCGTCGTCGCTGATAACAACGGCTGCGCTGAACAGGCTGTAGCGGATACCATCGCGCCTACCAAGCCAAGCGACCCGGTCGTTGATGATGTAAGCGTTGGTTGTGCCGCGATCTCCAATTTGACGAACTTCAATCCAAAGGTCGTCTTTGAGCTTTTTTACGGCCCTTTGCACTGTTGGACGGCTCGCCCCCATTAAGCGGATCAGGTTTTTTTGTGAAATAACGACAGCGTTGTGATCACCAATCCGGGCAACAAGAAGGTGCATAAGCTGGGCTGCTTTTGGAGCTTCTGCGATCAGTTTTGCCCATGCCTCATGAGCGGCACGCTCGGTTTGAAGCCATAGGCCCGCAGGAGATTTCTCAGGGATTTTTTCGGCGGTCATATATGAGGCTACCTAGCATCAAATTCTTTCGGAAACGGTAAGTAAGGTTACGAATAGTGAAATTTTTTGCGTTCAACAAATGAAAATCAGTGTTCAGTTATTAAAAACCGGCCTCATCAGCTATGATGCTAGGTGGCCTCATGAGCTATGATGCTACCCCCCCCCCTAACCCATTGGAATCATTAGCTCCTAAATTCGCTCTTTCTAATGATCTATAGGAGGGCAAAAATCCACGCCCGTTCGAGCGTGAGCGCTCGCCAGATAGCTGGCGAACGATCGGGCGGGGGTGGAGTTTTTGACTGACGCAGGCGACGCAGGAGCCTGCCCATGCTTCGGTCCAGATTTTGCAACGTTGCTGGTGAGGTTCCTCGCAGCAACAAGCACGGCGCTGGCTGGATGGGGTGGGTCAGGCAGGGCGGGGAAGGTTTTGTCGAAATCCAGCGAAGCCGATTGTTGCAGACGCTGGATTTGCTCAGAATGGATTGGGGCAGGTTGAGGGATCAGTTTTTCGATTCCTGCTCGCGGCGATACTTGGCCAGCTCCGGTGTGATGATCCAGTGCGCACAATAGGTCGCCCCGTCGTTCATCTCGACCACCTGTCCACCAACCCCCGGCAGGCCGCATGCGTAGCGCGTCATACGATCCACGGAGAAGAACGTTTCTGCGGTTTCAGTCACGTAGGCTGTCAGCAGGCCCAGGAATGCCCCTGTGACGAGTGTAGCGGCCAAAAGGGTCCAGATGCCGCCTGAGAAACGCAAGGTGGCTCTACGGGCCTCTCTGGCGCGCTGTGAGAGCTTCTCGCTTTCGACGGCCAGTTCGGCCCTGATGCCCTCAAGGGTCGATTGTGCGGCCTTTGTGGCGGCCACTGTGGCGTTGTGGGCCATCTGGTCCCTGTCGGCCTTCAAGGCCTCCTGAAGGGCCGCTG
>NZ_JBMERN010000161.1:0-6739 GCF_049310965.1 Loktanella sp. DJP18
AAACTTTCGGAATGTCACGAAAGGATGACTGGCACAACCTGTGGTTGCCGATGGTTTTTGCATTGGATTCTATGGCGTTACCATCTGATCGACAACCGGGGCCCGGCCCGACAAAACTGAATCAGTCGGGCCAAAGGCGTCACCTCAGGAAAACGCGGCTTCCAGCGCAATTTCCACCATGTCGCCGAAGCTCCGCTCCCGCTGATCGGAGGGGAGTGATTCGCCGGTGATGATGTGGTCGCTGACGGTCATCACGGCCAGCGCGCGCCGCTTGTATCGCGCGGCGAGGATGTAAAGCTCCGCCGCCTCCATCTCGACGGCGAGGACGCCGTGACGGATCATCTGTTCCGTCAGGTCGTTGCGTTCGGCGTAGAACGTGTCGGACGAGTAGATGCTGCCGACATGGGTCGGCGTCCCCCGCTTTGTCGCCGCCGCATGGGCTGCCTGCAACAGGCCGAAATCGCAGACCGGCGCGTAATTCACTTCGCGAAAGATCGTGTCCGACGGCGTGCCGGAGGAACAGGCGGTCATGGCCAGGATCACATCGCGTACCTTGGTCTGATCCTGCATCGCACCACAAGACCCGATGCGAATCAGCGTCTGGGCACCGTAATCCTTGATCAGTTCATTCGCGTAGATCGACATGGAAGGCATGCCCATGCCCGACCCCTGGATCGTGACGCGGTTGCCGTTCCAAGTGCCGGTATAGCCCAACATGCCGCGCACCTCGTTGATGCAGACGGCGTCCGTCAGGAACGTCTCGGCCGCCCACTTCGCGCGATAGGGGTCGCCGGGCATCAGAACCGTTTCGGCGATATCACCGGCTTTTGCACCGATATGCACTGTCATGTCTTGGTTTCCTTGTTGTTTCGACCGACTATTGCGGCAATTTTCATCGAAAGAAAACCCATGCTCCGCCTGATCTTGATACTGACGTTCGGTCTGGCCCAGCCCGCTGCCGGACAGGATGCTGAGGAACTTGAATTGGCACGCGAGGTTCTGACGGACCTTCAGGCACCGTCCTTCATGAAGAAGAGGGAATACTGCGGCTTTCTGGCCCTGACGCGCCAAGGCGAATTGATTGCGACCGATCCGGTTGCCGGCGACATGGCGAGTTGTGCCGCGGTCTATCCTGTCGATGTCGCGGTCGTCGCGTCATTCCATACCCACGGAAACTTCGATGAAGGCTACTTCAACGAAATGCCCAGCACGATCGATATCGAAAGCGATTCCGAGTCGTTCATCAACGGGTATGTGGCGACGCCGGGTGGGCGGTTTTGGTACATCGACGGACGCTTGAAGGTCACGCATCAGATTTGCGGCGTCGGCTGTTTGCCGGTCGCGCCACTATTCAGCAAGGCGACAGATGACGCGGTCGCGCAGGCCTATACCTACGACGACCTGCGCCGGCTTCAGCGTTAGATTTCCAGAGTCTTGGGATCGGTGCCCTTGGACAGTTCGGACTTGTACCAATCGGGCTGCCGACCCTTGCCCGTCCAGGTCTGCGACGTATCGGCCGGATTGCGATATTTCGGAGCAGAGACGGATTTCGCCCCTCCGCGCTTGGATGCACCAGGCATGTTCGCGACATCGTCCAGGGAATAACCGAAATCAGCGGCGGCTTTCGCGGCAGCATCATGAGCCATCTTCAATTCGCGCGATTCCACCTTCTGCAGGGCGGCATCGACATCCTTGCGCAACTTCTCAAGGTCTTTTCGGGTCATCGATTTCAGGTCGACAGTCATGGTACGCTCCATATTCAGCGGTGTGATAGATTCCTCCCGCAGCTATATTGCATTATTGCGAAAGTCATTACTAAATCGTTAAGCCTGATCTATTAGGCAAGAAAGCTCTGCTCGTCGACCAGTGTCACGATCTCTTCCATGATCTGATTGAGCTGAAAGTCCTTCGGTGTATAGACGCGGGCCACCCCCATTGATTGCAACTTGCGGGCGTCATCGTCGGGAATGATGCCGCCGGCGATGACAGGAATGTGGCCTAACCCTGCATTCTGCAATTTCAACATGAATTCCGCGATCAAGGGTAAATGAGACCCGGACAGGATCGAAAGTCCGATGACATGCGCAGCGTCATCACGCGCAGCATCGACGAGTTCATCCGGCGTCAGTCGAATCCCCTCATACGCAATGTCCATTCCGCAGTCTCGGGCGCGGGCTGCAATCTGTTCGGCGCCATTCGAATGGCCGTCAAGCCCGGGCTTGCCGACGAGGAATTTAAGCCGCCTGCCCAGTTTGACAGATACGGCGTCCACGCGCGCCCGAATGTCATCAAGCTCCTCGGTGCGATTCGACGGGGCATGGCTGACGCCGGTCGGCGCGCGGTACTGACCAAAGACATCGCGCACAACGTCAGCCCATTCGCCTGTCGTCGCGCCGGCCTTTGCCGCGGCGATCGACGAAGGCATGATGTTCGATCCGTCCAGTGCGGCCTTGCGCAGCGCATCGAGAGCGACGCGCACGCCGACTGGATCGCGACCCCCCTTCCATCGCGACAGCCGGGCCAGTTGATCGGCCTCCGCCTCCGGGTCAGAGACCATGATGGCGTCGTCGCCCGACGTCAGCGGCGACGGCTCGCCCGATTGCCACCTGTTCACGCCGACGACGGTCGTCGCCCCCGATTCAATACCTGCGATGCGGGCGGCGTGCGATTCGACAAGGCGACCTTTCATGTAGCCAATAGCTTGCACGGCACCGCCCATGCCGTCGATGGTGGCCAATTCCGCGCGCGCATCGTCCATCAGGGCCTTCACCTTGCGGTCGATGGCGGGATTGCCGTCGAACAGATCGTCGAATTCAAGAAGGTCCGTTTCATAGGCCAGGACCTGCTGCATCCGCAGCGACCATTGCTGATCCCAGGGGCGCGGCAAGCCCAGTGCCTCGTTCCAGGCAGGCAATTGCACGGCCCTGGCACGAGCGTTCTTCGACAAGGTGACCGCGAGCATCTCGATCAGGATGCGATAGACGTTGTTTTCGGGTTGCTGTTCCGTCAGCCCCAGGGAATTGACCTGAACACCATAGCGAAAACGGCGATACTTTGCATCCTCGACTCCGTAACGGTCACGGCAAATTTCGTCCCAAAGGGCCACGAAGGCGCGCATCTTGCACAATTCCGTCACGAAACGGATGCCCGCATTCACGAAGAACGAAATGCGACCGACCATGTCGGGGAAATGCTGTGCGGGCACCTTCGTTCTTAAATCGTCGAGGACGGCCTTTGCGGTTGCAAGCGCGAAGGCCAATTCCTCTTGCGGTGTCGCACCGGCTTCTTGCAGGTGATAGGAACAGACATTCATCGGATTCCACTTGGGCAGGAATTCCCGCGTATAGGCGGCGATGTCGGTAATCATGCGAAGCGACGGGGCGGGCGGGCAGATATAGGTCCCGCGCGACAGGTATTCCTTGATGATGTCGTTCTGTACTGTGCCTTGCAGGGCCAGAACGTCAGCGCCCTGTTCCTCGGCCACGGCGATATAAAGCGACAGCAACCACGGCGCGGTCGCATTTATCGTCATGGAGGTATTCATCTGATCCAGTGGAATTGCGTCGAACAGCGCCCGCATGTCGCCCAGATGACAGACCGGCACGCCGACCTTTCCGACCTCGCCCTGCGCAAGCGGGTGGTCGCTGTCATAGCCGGTCTGGGTCGGCAAATCGAAGGCAACCGACAGGCCCGTCTGGCCCTTTTCCAGATTGCCGCGATACAGCGCGTTCGATGCCTTTGCTGTCGAATGACCGGCATAGGTGCGGAAAAGCCAAGGGCGATCGGTCATCTGGTGCATATCCTTCGAACGTCATTGCGCAATAATATTTCGTCACGGTCCGGTTATAGGAAACTTTGGAATACCGTCAAGCGCTGCATTGCAGCACGGCGGGATTTACGGCGCAGGGCAAACCTGTCACGGTTTCGGCATGACCCAACCCGTGATCCTGCCGCTCTGGGCATTTGTTCTCATCGTGCTCTTCGCGGCGGTCACGTTTGCATCGCATTTCCTGTTTCCGTCCGTGCGATGGTTCTTTCGCAAGCGGGCCGAACGCGTGATCGCGCGGCTGAACGAACGCCTTGCACGGCCGATCGAGCCGTTCAAGCTGGCGCGCCGCTATGACATGATCCAGCGGCTGATCTACGATCCCGAGGTGACGCAGGCCGTCGTCGCCTATGCACAAGAACACGACGTTCCCGAAAATGTCGCCTTCGAGAGGGCCAGGAACTACGCCCGGGAAATCGTGCCGGGATTTTCGGCGACGGCCTACTTCTCCATCGGCATGCGGCTGGCCCGCTTCTTGTCCAACACGCTTTACCGCGTCCGCATTTCGACCTTTCCGCGCCAGGAGTTGGCGCAGCTGGATCCCAATGCCACGATCATCTTCGTCATGAACCATCGCAGCAATATGGACTATGTCCTAGTCACATACCTTGTCAGCCGGGCCGGCGCGCTGTCCTACGCGGTGGGGGAATGGGCACGGGTCTGGCCGCTATCCGGGCTGATCCGGATGCTCGGGGCCTACTTCATCAGGCGGCGGTCGCGGGGCGAACTCTATCGCCGTGTGCTGGCGCGCTACGTCCAGATGGCGACCGACGGCGGCGTCACGCAGGCCATGTTTCCCGAAGGCGGTCTGTCCCTAACGGGAGAGGTCAGGGCACCTCGGCTGGGCCTGCTGAACTATATCGTCAGCAATTACAGGCCCGGCGGGCGGGACGTGATCTTCATCCCCGTCGGACTGAACTACGATCGCGTCATCGAGGATCAGTTTCTGATCAACGCCGACAAGCGCGGCGTGCGGCGTTTTCGTCCGCCCGCCATGACAGTCCTGCGCGGTGTGGCATCGCATTTGTGGGACCGGGTGACAGGGCGGTTCGATGGGTTCGGCACTGCCTCTGTCGGCTTTGGCGATCCGCTGGAACTGTCGCTTTTTCTGCGCGATCACCCGGACCTGCCCGCCGATCCGACCGAGGCGGTGGCCGAGGAACTGATGAACCGGGTCCGTGCCGTCGTCCCGGTGCTGGCGACCCCACTGGTCGCGCGCCTGCTGCTGCAAAGGCCGGGCCTGTCGCGTGAGGCGTTGCTACGCGAGACGACCCGGTGCCTTGACGCCCTGCACACGCGCCAGATGCCGCTGCCACAGCGGACACCCGAGGCCTTGGTCGACGACACGCTGAAGCGACTCACGGATCGCGGGCTAATCCGCGTCACACCCGAGGCGATCACGATCACCGATCGGGGCGGCGATGTCCTGGGCTACTATGCTAACTCCATCGCCCATCACTTTGCGCCCGAGATTTCATCAGGCAACTAAATTACAATTTTGCCTTCACTGGGGTTGCATAATTACGCTGCGGTTGCATATTGAACGTCATCAGCCGGCTCTGCGGTGCGGCAATATGATGGACAGTATGATGGAGACCGACATGGCACTCGATGTGACGACCGCCACCAAGGCAGGCGGAAAATCCCTTTATGCCGTGGGCGAAATGCCGCCCCTCGGCCATGTGCCGGACCAGATGTATGCTTGGACGATCCGCCGCGAGCGGCACGGAGAACCCGAGCAGGCGTTCGAGGTCGAGGTTGTCGATTGCCCGAAGCCCGATAGCCATGAGGTGCTGGTCATGGTGATGGCGGCAGGCGTCAACTACAACGGCGTCTGGGCGGGCCTCGGCATTCCGATCAGCCCTTTCGACGTGCACAAGGCCGACTACCACATTGCCGGGTCGGACGCGTCCGGCATCGTCTGGGCCGTCGGTGACAAGGTGAAGCGCTGGAAGGTCGGTGACGAGGTCGTCATCCATTGCAATCAGGATGACGGCGACGACGAACACTGCAACGGCGGCGATCCGATGTTCTCGCCCAGCCAGCGGATCTGGGGGTACGAAACCCCGGACGGGTCATTCGCACAGTTCACCTGCGTCCAGTCGCAGCAACTGATGCCGCGGCCTCAGCATCTGACGTGGGAGGAATCCGCCTGCTACACGCTGACGCTGGCAACCGCCTACCGGATGCTCTTTGGCCATGAACCGCACGATCTGAAACCGGGGCAGAACGTATTGGTCTGGGGGGCGTCGGGCGGCCTCGGGTCCTACGCGATCCAGTTGATCAACACGGCCGGGGCCAATGCGATCGGCGTGATTTCCGACGAATCCAAGCGCGAGTTCGTCATGTCGCTGGGAGCCAAGGGCGTGCTGAACCGCAACGATTTCAGCTGTTGGGGTCAGATGCCGACGGTGAACACGGACGAATACAAGGTGTGGTTCGCCGAGACCCGCAAGTTCGGCAAGGCGATCTGGGACATCACCGGCAAGGGCAACAACGTCGACATGGTCTTCGAACATCCCGGCGAGGCGACATTCCCGGTGTCCACCTTCGTGTGCAAGCGCGGCGGCATGGTCGTGATCTGCGCGGGCACGACGGGCTACAACCTGACCTTCGACGTCCGCTACATGTGGATGCACCAGAAACGGCTGCAAGGCAGCCATTTCGCCAACCTCAAGCAGGCGTCTGCAGCCAACAACCTGATGGTGGAACGCAGGCTCGATCCCTGCATGTCAGAGGTGTTCGGCTGGGACGACATTCCTGCCGCCCACACCAAGATGCGCAAGAACCAGCACAGACCCGGCAATATGGCCGTCCTGGTGCAAAGTCCCCGAACCGGGTTGCGCACGTTCGAGGATGCACAAGTCGAATCCCGAGGCTGACCGCCCTATTCACTGAAAAGAGCGTCCGCCT
>NZ_JBMERN010000162.1:0-6692 GCF_049310965.1 Loktanella sp. DJP18
GTTCCGACGTTTCGCGGCAAACTGAGACTGGTTCGAATTAGTCTGACAGCACCTGACAGCACCCAAGCCAAAGCTTGAAAAACGGGAGCCGCGTCTCTGCGGCTCCCAAAGATGTCAGTCAGAGCAACACCGGAAGTGTGTGATCAAACCACCTTGACGGTCAGCGTATCGACGCCGTCAAGCCTGGCCTCCATAACCTGGCCACGCGTGACCGGGCCAACACCCGCAGGCGTGCCGGAGAGTATCACGTCACCCGGTGCCAACTCGAAATAGTCAGAGAGGTAGGAGATCATCTCAGGTACCTTCCAGATCATTTGGTTGAGGTCGCCTTCCTGCTTGAGCTCGCCATCGACATGCAGCGTGATGGTGCCGCTGTCCGGGTGGCCGACTTCAGAAACCGGCCGCAGCGGCCCGACTGGCGCTGACCGTTCGAACGATTTACCAATCTCCCACGGGCGGCCCATCTTCTTGGCCTCGCCCTGAAGGTCGCGGCGCGTCATGTCGAGACTCAGCGCATACCCATAAACGTGGTCGAGCGCATTTTCGGCCGGGATGTTCTTGCCGCCAGTTTTCAGGGCAACCGCCAGCTCGACCTCGTAATGCACGTCGGAAGACTGCGACGGGTAAGGGAATTCGCCACTGGCATCGAGGTTGTCGGGGTTTTTCTGAAAGAAGAACGGCGGTTCCCGATTAGGGTCGTGACCCATCTCGACGGCATGCGCAGCATAGTTGCGGCCGATGCAATAGACGCGACGCACCGGAAAGGTCGCATCCGTACCCGCAACCGGAATGGTGACTGTCGGAGTGGGCGGGATCACGTGTTCGTTCATTGTGGATCTCCATCTGAAAATTCAAACACGTCGGTCGTAGCCGACGGATTGATCGAGATCAATCCATAATGTAAGCAGAAATGTGTAGACTCTGGCTAAAAAACGTGCGCCTCTGGGCGTGAGCAGCGAATATGCTAGGATTGATCGACCAATCCGTTAATATTTAAGGGTGATCTTAATGAATATCGCGCACGCTCCGGTGCGATCTACCGAAAGCGGTCTTGCACGGCTGCGAAGCTATATCGAAGAAAACGATTTTGCCCCCGGGGACAGGCTTCCCGCTGAGCGCAAGTTGATCCCGGCACTTGGAGTGAGCCGCACCGAGTTGCGGAAAGCTCTTGATCGACTGGAGCGGGACGGCGTGATCTGGCGCCACGTAGGCAAGGGCACGTTCATTGCGGAACCCGAGAGCAGCCTAGATCTGGCAATGTCGGCAATTGCGCTGGGTCGGAAACTGACACCGATGAGGATGATGCGGGCACGGATCTGTTTTGAGCCTGCACTGGCGCGTGAGGCGGCACTGAACGCCTCTGGGGCGGCGCTCCACAGGATGGAGGAGGTGATCGCCCAAAGTGAAGCGGCGACCAGTTGGGAGGAATATGAGCGAAACGATGACCTCTTCCATGAGGCAATCGCTGGTGCAAGCGACAACCTGCTGCTTCAGGTTTTGTTTGAGAAGATGAACCAGGTACGGCGGGCGGTGGCATGGGGAAACGTCAGGCGCGAAACCCCGCACCCTGCGGCCGATCACGACAGCTTCGCTCGGCATAGGCGCATACTGACGGCGATTTCGGATCACGATCCCGATGCCGCGCAGGAAGCCATGCGGGCGCACCTGAACGACGTTTCGCGGCGTCTTTTCGGAGGATAGAGACGCGGCGCCAAACAGGTCCGGTACAGGACACTGAGCAAACCTAACAAACGGGAGGATGATATGTCAATTATTCGAAGAGCGTTCCTTGGAGCCGCTGGCGGCGTTGCCGCATTGGCGACGCTGGGTCTAGCAACACCGCTTATGGCGCAATCCGACCCAATCAGGGTCGCGATGGGCGATATCGCCAGCGTGGAAAGCCTTAACCTGCTGATTGCGATGGAGCGCACGAAAGAGCGCGGCGTCCCGATGGAGATGACCTTTTTCAACTCCGAGGACGTGGCCGTGCAGGCAGTTCTCAGCGGCCAGGCCGATATCGGCGTCGGTGCGCCGTATGCCTTCATTGGCAACTCCGGCGCGCCAATCCGGATGTTCTTCCGGATGAGCACGCTGCTGTTCTTCCCGGTGGTAAACAGCGAGGTCTATTCTAGTTGGGAGGATCTTGATGGGCAGGAGGTGACGGTCCACTCGCGAGGGTCGGGAACCGAAGCCCTCATGCGGCTAATGGAGCAAAAGCACGGCATTAGCTTCTCGAATATGTCCTTCGTCCCGGGCGCGGAGGTGCGGGCGGGTGCAATGTTGCAGGGGGCGGTGAACGCAACGATAGTCGATGCCGGCAATTTCCGGCTTCTGCAGGAGCAAGGTGGCGACAAGTTCATCCGGCTGCCGGTGGACGACGTGACCGCGACAGATGAAGCGCTGTATGCAAACACCAACGTACTGGAAAACCGCGCCGACGACATAAAAGTTTTCGTCGAAGAATTGATCCGGACCTGGGCAGACATCAACGCGAACCCGGCAATAGTCGGCGAGCTGCGTGAGCAGTACAACCTTCTGGCGGACGTTCCCGACGAACTTATGGCAGAGGCTGTGCCCTATTATGAAGAGGCAGTAGCGAACGGCGTCTATCCCGAGGATGGTGGATCGCACGAGAACGTCCTCGAGGACATCGCCTTCCTTTCTGCGGCCGGACAGCTTTCCGGCGATCCGGAAACGATTGACCCTCAGGATTACTGGACCTTCGCACCACTGGACTCGGTTCGTTAACTCGGTAATCGCCTCGCTTCCCCATCCCGGCTGCGGGATGGGGACACACTTGTCTGAATGGAGCCCCCCAACATGCCATCCACGCACACAAGGGCAGCGGAATCCGGCTTGGCCGAAGGACCGCTTGGCAGCGCGCTGTCAAGATTTGCGTTAATGCCCGTCGTCTGGCGCCTGCTGTCTTTGGCGATCTTCTTTACAATCTGGGAAATCGCGGGGCGAAGCAATTTCAACTGGGCCTTTCCCAGCTTCAGCCTAACTCTGATGGCCTTCTTTGAGATGGTGGTCGATGGCTCGCTCGGTGCGGCCTATCTGCGGACCATCGAACCACTGGGGATCGGCCTAGCGATATCCCTGAGCATCGGCATCACCGCGGGCGTGATGATGGGCCTGCGCCGGGATGTCGAATGGCTGAGCCTGCCGATTTTCATTACTATGCAGGCTGCACCGATGGCGGCGCTGATTCCGCTGATCACTTATGTATATGGCATCGGGCTTACTTCCAAGGTGCTGGCGGTGGTCATGTTGGCGATGCCGGTGATCACCATCAACAGCTATAAGGCCGTGCGGAATGTGCCGGCCTCTGCAGTCGACATGTGCAGATCGTTTATGGGGACCCGCCAACAGCAGGTCTTCAAGATCATCCTGCCCGCAGCCAGTCCTATGATGTTTGCTGGCATTCGGCTGGGCGTCGCAGAGGGGTTTTCAGGCGTCGTGCTGGCGGAACTCCTTATAACGCCAACCGGGATCGGCGATCTGATCACTTTCAACCGCTCGATCGCGCAATATCCGCACATGTATGCGGTCATCACCTCGATCGTCGTATTTGCAGTCGTTGCAGTCACGCTTCTCCACCGTCTGGAGATGACGCTGTTCCGCCCAGAAAAAAGAGGCAACTGATGACAATGACACAACCCATTTCCGCCGAAGTCGCCACCCGCGCAGTCGCCGGCGACGCGGTGATCGAAGTACAGGGCCTGCACAAGGTCTATGGTAACAACACCATTGCCCTGGAGAAAATTGATCTGTCATTCATGAGGGGTCAACTGACGAGCCTGCTCGGCCCCTCGGGTTGCGGCAAAACGACCCTCCTCAAGATCATCGCGGGCCTGCTCAAGCCGACGTCGGGCGAGGTCCTGGTGAACGGCAAGCCAGTCCGGGGCCCCGGACCTGAACGGGCCTTCGTCTTTCAGGATTTCGCGCTTATGCCGTGGGCGACAGTCCTGCGGAACGCCGCTTTCGGGCTGGAGGTGAGAGGGCTACCGAAGTCCGAGCGTGAAGATCGCGCGAGTCACTACATCAAAGAGGTTGGCCTTGCCGGGTTCGAGGAAAAGTATCCGCATGAACTCTCGGGCGGCATGCGGCAGCGCGTCGGGCTTGCGCGAGCGCTCGCTGTAGATGCCGACGTGCTGCTCATGGACGAACCATTTTCGGCGGTCGACGAACAGACCCGCCGCAAGTTTCAGGAGGATTTGATCCGCCTGCGCGAAGTTGAAAAGAAGACCTTCATCCTCGTCACGCATTCGATCGAAGAGGCAGTGTATCTGTCCGATCGCATCGTATTGCTGTCGCCACGGCCGGGCCGGGTTGCCGAAATCATACAGCCCGACATCGACCGTAACATCGATCCCGACATGATCCGCCGAGAACCGGCTTATCTCGATCTCATCGATGATATTTGGCGCGGCCTGCGCCATTATGTGGAGTAATCGTGATGACATTTTATGGATATCACGTCCCCAGTATGGCCGCGCTTCTCGTCTGGGCAGTCGTATGGGAGATCATCGGCCGCTTTGAGCTGGTGATGCTGTTCCCGCCCTTCACCGAAGTACTGGCGGCGCTCGGCGACGTTGTCACCACGCCAAGCTTCGCGTCTGCAGCCTGGATCACCATGTTTAGCTACCTCGTCGGATTGGCCATCGCCATCGTGTTCGGCATCGCGCTGGGGATGCTTATGGGGCTGGTCGAGCCTGCTGACCGGCTTCTCAACATGTGGGTCAACATATTTTTGTCAGCACCGCTTTCTGCGCTCGTACCGGTGATCATGATACTGCTGGGCATGGGCACCCCTACGGTGGTAGCCACCGTCTTTATGTTCGCCGTCTGGATAATTGCGCTGGATACCCGGGCCGGCGTGCAGCACGTGACTCCGTCTTTGATGGAGATGTCGCAGTCATTCGGTGCCTCCAGGTTCCAACGCTTAAGAATCGTTCTGCTTGCGGCGTTGCCTGAGATTCTTGCCGGTGTGCGGCTCGGCGTCATCCGCGGCGTCAAGGGTGTGGTGATCGGTCAGCTTTTGGTGTCAATCATCGGCGTAGGGGCCTTGTTCAACCTGTATTCTCAGAACTTTCTCATGGCGCATTTCTGGGCACTGATCCTGATACTCTTCGCCTTCGCCTTAAGCTTGGCCGCACTGATTGGTCATTTTGAAGCAAAGGTGGAATATTACGCGGGGGCAAGAGGATAGCTATGTCGATGATCGTGAACGGCGTGCATATTCAGGGTCCGTAACGCTAGCGTAGGCATCGGGATGGCCTGAGCGGACGTTGGGCAGTGGTCCAGAAATCCGTTAGGAAAGAGCTGCTCTGACCGCTCGTATCAAAGTAGTCCAACGAGATTTCATCTCGATCGTTCCGGATCAGTTCTCAACGTGAATTGGCATTGGCGGCATAAGAGTTGCACGGGAAAATACAATCGGTCCTATTTTTTCGCTGAATATATCCAAGTACAAACAGTTGGCGATTTTTGACAACCCGCCGTTGCACTTTGAACTACGTTCAGGCATCGCGAAACTTCACCGTTCAAGCAATCGCTTCAGATAAAGGCAGGCCGCATTCATGACCAATACCGGAACACCCGACATCATTTATACGAAGGTTGACGAAGCGCCCCAACTCGCCTCGGCGTCTCTATTACCCATCATCCAGGCATTTGCTGCAGCGGCCGGCATTACTGTCGGAACCAAGGACATCTCTCTGGCGGGCCGAATTATTGCCGCATTCCCCGAAAACCTGACTCCAGACCAGCGAAAGCCCGACGATTTGGCAGAGCTGGGCGAACTGGTGAAGCAGCCAACAGCGAACATCATCAAGCTTCCGAATATCTCTGCATCGGTCCCGCAGCTTGTGGCTGCAGTCAATGAATTGCAGGCCAAAGGCTATGCCATTCCCAGCTATCCTTCCGACCCCAGCACGGATGCTGAAAAAGCGATCCGCTCCCGCTTTGACGCAATCAAGGGCTCAGCCGTGAACCCGGTGCTGCGCGAGGGCAATTCCGATCGTCGCGCCGCAGTCGCCGTCAAAAACTATGCCAGGTCCAACCCGCACTCGATGGGCATCTGGGAATCCGACAGCAAGACCACCGTATCGACG
Organism: Loktanella sp. DJP18; assembly: GCF_049310965.1. NCBI lineage: Bacteria > Pseudomonadati > Pseudomonadota > Alphaproteobacteria > Rhodobacterales > Roseobacteraceae > Loktanella > Loktanella sp. DJP18. The sequence goes on from NZ_JBMERN010000162.1 coordinate 6,117, forward strand.
ATGTCCGGCAACGATTTCTTCTCCAATGAAAAGTCGGCCACGCTGACCGCCGAGCAGGCGGGTCCGGCGCGGATCGAGCTCGTCGCAGAGGACGGGAGCGCTACCGTCCTGAAGGAAGAAGTAAAATATTCCGCCGGCACAGTCGTCGATGCGACCTTCATGTCGGGTCGCGCCCTCGATACGTTTTTGTCTGAACAGATTGCTGCAACTAAGGCAGCCGGTATTTTGTTTTCAATCCACCTCAAGGCCACCATGATGAAGGTTTCTGACCCGATCATCTTTGGTCATGCGGTCAAGGCGTACCTGCAGCCGGTCTTTGACACATATGGCGACAAGCTGTCTGCCGCTGGCGTTAACCCGAACTCCGGCTTAGGCGCCTTACTGGATCAGGTTGCGGCTCTGCCTGACGGGGTCGACATTCGGGCGGCCATCGACGAGGTAATGGCAAAACGGCCACCGCTGTACATGGTAAATTCAGACAAGGGCATCACGAACCTGCATGTGCCGTCCGACGTCATAATTGACGCATCTATTCCGGCACTGATCCGTGCGGGCGGTAAGGGCTGGGGGCCCGAC
>NZ_JBMERN010000163.1:0-6690 GCF_049310965.1 Loktanella sp. DJP18
CGCGCATGTCCATACCCAAAGCCTCAAAGATGGCAGGGAAAAAACCTGCAAGTAAGGCCAATCCAGCCGCTGTCAGTTCGATCCACCTTGCTTCATTTCCGGTTAATATTTGGGAAGAGGCCAATCCTCCCAAGATAATTGGCGCGACAACAAATATATTCTTCCATAGAGTTGCCCGTTTCTGCCAAATGTACAGTCCAGTAGAAGTATATTGACAAGATTCTTCTTGGCGGCGGCATTCAATAACGATTTCATCAACACGTCTCTGAGTCATCCGCCCATCGGAATATCCGCCCCAAAAATTTTCTGCCAACTAGTTCCAGCAAGATAAGGGTATTTTACTTCGTCATCACAAGCCTCGGCTGCGGCCCGATGGGCCGCAGTCGCTTTCGATAGCCAACCACTCCCCAAGAACATTGCTTCATAAGTTCCGGGCGAATATAAATTCGCATTACTCTTCGTCACCAAATAATTAAAGAAATCTCGGGCCATCCAATCGTAGAATGTTTTACCTTTATCTCGATGCGCCCACTGATTCAAAAATTCAACCGCAAGTATTTCAATCCAAAATGACTTTAAAGGCACGTCACAAAATGCCTGCCAACGCTTCGCCATTCAAATAAGATTTCTTGTATTCCCCTTCGAAATTGAATTACTTGTTCTAATCAATTCAGCTTCTGCATCATAGTCAGCAACCTGATATCGTCCGCCACTGGAAGTATTGCATATCCAATACTGGCCAGAAGTAAGTTCAAAAACCGGCACGAGCTCGACATTATATGCTGAGAACGGAACCACCACCACCGGGCCACTTCCCTTAATTGCAGTCGTGGAAAATCGTTCCGCAAGTACGCCCTTTATCTCCTGCAAAATTTGAGATTGCCTATTGCCGATCCGCAACTCGAAGCGATTATAAACGGAAAGTGGCAAAACAAATAGAATATCGACGTCCCTCGGAGGCCGGACGCGCGTCAACTTGCCCCATGATCCAACAAATTTGGAATTCGCAGAACCACTCGTGATGCCGTAGTAATGGCTGTTCATGACTCGAACGACCGCTTCCCGCCGCTCAGATCCAGCCACCTTTTGGGCGTCCGTTAGAGCAATATTAGTCAAAAAGCCTTCAAATCTGCTAGCTGCCGACAATGCAAATAAATCCACTCTAGGCGACGAGGCCAATGAAAGCCTCACATATTCATTACTCACGAACCTTAATCAACACAAACAAAAAGGCCCCCCGCTCTCGCAGGGGGCCTTCTTCATTCCAACCGTCAGCGCAAGCCTTACAGGCCGGTGCTCACGTCGATCGTGTTGCCCTCTTCGAGCGTCACGTAGGCCTTCTTGACGTCCTTGCGGGTGCCGAGCGAACCGCGGAAGCGCTTCACCTTGCCCTTGGTGATGGACGTGTTGACGGCCTTGACCTTCACACCGAACAGGGCCTCGACGGCCTGCTTGATCTGTGGCTTGTTGGCGTCGATCGCCACCTCGAACACGACGCCGTTGGATTCGGACATCATGGTCGCTTTCTCGGTGATGATCGGCTTGCGGATCACGTCGTAGTATTCCGCTTTCGTGCTCATGTCAGCTTTGCTCATTTCAGGCGAGCCTCCAGTGCTTCGAGGCCGGCCTTCGTGATGACCAGCGTGTCGCTTTTCAGGATGTCATAGACGTTGGCACCCATCGACGGGAGGACGTCCAGATTGGCCAGGTTGCGCGCCGCACGGACGAAGTCGGCGTTGACCTCGGCCCCGTCGATGATCAGCGCACGCTTCCAACCGCGGTCGTTCACGTGCTTGGCCAGCGCCGAGGTCTTGGCGTTGTCCACGGCCAGTTGGTCGATGACCACCAGCTCTCCGGCCAGCATCTTGGCCGACAGCGCATGACGCAGACCCAGCTTGCGGAACTTCTTGGTCAGCTCGTGGCCGTGGCTGCGCGGGGTCGGACCCTTGTAGACACCACCGTGACGGAAGATCGGCGCGCCCTTGGACCCGTGGCGTGCGCCGCCGGTGCCCTTCTGGCGATAGATCTTCTTGGTCGAGTAGGACACGTCGGACCGGCCCAGCGTCGAATGGGTGCCGGCCTGCGCGTTGTTGCGCTGCCAGCGGACCACACGGTGCAGGATGTCCGCGCGCGGCTCCAGCCCGAAGATGGCGTCGTCCAGTTCCACGGAACCAGCGGATGCGCCGTCGATCTTGATTGCATCAGCCTTCATTTTTGTCACCACCTTCTTCAGCGTTGGTTTCGTCCACGGACTTGGCATCGTTCGCCATTTCCGCTGCGGCGGCTTCCTCTGCGGCCTGCTCTGCCTCGGCTGCGGCCTTGGCGGCTGCAGCTTCTTCAGCGGCGGCTGCGGCGGCGGCCTCTTCGGCCAGACGCTTGGCTTCCTCGTCCATGGACTTCAGGCCAGCGGGATACATCACGCCTTCGGGTGTCGCCTTCTTGACGGCATCCTTGACAGTGACCCATGCGCCCTTGGACCCCGGAACGGCGCCCTTGACCATGATCAGGCCACGGTCGGCGTCGGTGCGGACGACCTGCAGGTTCTGGGTGGTGACACGGGCAGAGCCCATGTGACCGGCCATCTTCTTGCCTTTGAAGATGCGGCCCGGATCCTGACACTGGCCGACAGAGCCGTGCGAACGGTGCGACACGGACACACCGTGCGACGCGCGCAAGCCGCCGAAGTTGTGGCGCTTCATGACACCGGCAAAACCCTTGCCGATCGAGGTGCCGGAGATGTCGACAAACTGACCCGCGAAATAGTGGTTCGCGGTGATCTCTTCGCCGACGTTGATCATGTTCTCGGGGGCGACGCGGAATTCCGCGATCTTGCGCTTGGGTTCCACGTTCGCCTTGGCGAAGTGGCCACGCATCGGCGCAGTGACGCGCTTCACCTTGGCAGTGCCGGCACCCAGCTGAACGGCGGTATAGCCGTCACGCTCTGGCGTGCGCTGTGCGACGACCTGGAGGTTTTCCAGAGCGAGGACGGTCACCGGGATCTGGCGGCCGTCTTCCATGAAGAGACGGGTCATGCCCAGCTTCTTCGCGATCAAACCTGTACGGAGCATATGCAATATCCTCCCTTAAACGCTGATCTGCACGTCGACGCCGGCGGCGAGGTCGAGCTTCATCAGGGCGTCAACGGTCTGCGGGGTCGGGTCGACGATATCAAGCAGACGCTTGTGCGTGCGGATCTCGAACTGGTCGCGCGACTTCTTGTCGATGTGCGGACCGCGCAGAACGGTGAATTTCTCGATCTTGTTCGGCAGCGGGATCGGGCCACGGACGCTCGCGCCGGTGCGCTTGGCGGTCGAGACGATCTCTGCGGTGGAGGCGTCGAGGACGCGGTAGTCAAACGCCTTCAGGCGGATGCGGATGTTCTGGCTGGCTGCCATGTGACATCACCCTTCAACTAGGGCTTAGATCGGAGAGGAGGAGACAGGCTCATCCGGCCCCCTCATCGCGTCTTGTGCGTAACTTAAAAAGGGCGCGCGACGGCGCACCCTTGGCAAGTTGGTGGGCGTATAGGGTGAGTCGGGGGTGAGGGCAAGGGGGTCCCTCCCGAAACCCCGTCGCTTGTGGGACGCTCGACGACGAAACATCGTTAAACCTTCAATGATTGGCTAGGATATCTGGCTGCGGAAAACTGAACAGCCGGGATAGGTGGATTTTCCGCGCGACAGCAGCATGATGCTGCAAGCGAGGAGATGACCATGACAAGACGACCGCGCCGGAACCCAAGCCCGGCATTGAAGGCGAAAGTGGCTGTGGCGGCGATCATGGGCGAAAAGACCATGATCGAGCTGGCACAGGAGTTCGATGTTCACCCGAACCAGATCAAACAGTGGCGAGATCAAATTCTTGATGGCGCGACAGGGGTGTATGGGGAAGCCCCGACCGCCGAGCCTGAGCGGACCATCGATGTGAAGACCCTGCATGCGAAGGTCGGAGAATTGACGCTGGAGAATGATTTTTTGTCCGGCGCGTGACGCACTGCGCGGTGAACGGTCGCCAGGGGATGCGCCATTGGTTCGAGCACCACTGGCGACGGTTCGAGAGAGCCGCGCAGGGGTCTGTTGCCGAGCGCAAAAAAAAATGATCGATCCTGCGGCAAGGCTCAGCGTCAGCCGGCAGGCCATCGTGCTGGGGATCGGCCGGGTCAGCGTCTACTACCAGCCGCGACCGGTGTCGGACGCCGATCTGAAACTCATGCACCGGACCTGCAAGTTGCACATGGAGTTCCCCTTCGCGGGGGGCCGGATGCTGCAAGGTCTGCTGGTGCAGGAAGGATTCAAGGTTGGCCGGTTGCACGTCGCCATGCTGATGCAGCGCATGGGCATCGGGGCACTGCATCGCAAGCCGAACACCTCCAAGCCGGCACCGGGGCACGAGATCTACCCCTATCTGCTGAGAAAGCTGCCTGTGACCCGGCCCAATCAGGTCTGGGGTCGTCCATCAGGGCGCCATTGGTTCAAACCCAATGGACGACGGACTTCACCTACATACCCATGGCGCGGGGCTGCGACTCTCTCGCCGCCGTGCCGGACTGGTTCACTCGCCGCGTGCTGTCCTGGCGGGTGTCGATCTCGCTGGAGGCCGACTCCTTCGGTTAGTTTTACACCAATGTCAGCCAACGGCTGGGAAATCCGGCCGCCCTAGTCGAGTCCTGTCAACCTGTAGCGCAAACCCAAGCACGCTGGCCGCAGCGGCTGCTGGGAAACGGATCGGACAAAGGCCTGCCAACTATTGCGGTTGGGAGGCGAACCGAAGTATTGCCACGACACCGGTATCGCCGTTTCGCAGTTCGAGCTCGCTTTCAAGCTCCATGCAGACAACCTCGGCAATCTTCCTGCCGAGTCCCGTGTTTGCCTGCGAAAGATCATCACGAAGGCCCACGCCCGTATCGGTGCAGATCAGTTCGACAAGGCCATCGTCCATGGCCTTCAGTCGTACGCAAACCAGTCCGCTTTCGCCGTTGGGGAAGCCGTGCTTGCAGGAGTTTGCAATGAATTCGTTGAGGTAGGTGCCGACGGCCGCAGCCTGCTGTGGAGATACGGAAACCTGCTCTGTATCGACTTCGAGTGACACACCCTGAGGCGCAAAGCCTGCCAGATGGGCGCAGATCTTCTCGACGTAGGCCGCAAGGTCGACTGAGTGATGGATGTCTGTCTGATAGAGTTGCTCGTGAACGCGGGTCAGCGCATCGATGCGAAGTGCGACCATCGACAGGGCCAGCTTGGCGTCATCCGATGCGAAGGCCCGCTGCTGCAATCTGGTGAAGGATGAAAGCGACTGTAGCGAGTTCTTCACCCGGTGATCCACCTCGCGGCGAAGTACATCGGCCGCGCGGAGGGCGCGACGGGCTTCGAGCAGAGCCATGACCTGCCGGGACAGAACACGGAGTGTATCCCGTTGCAGAGGCGTGAGTTCGCCGGGTTCATAGTCCAGGACGCACAGCGTGCCGAGAGGCAAGCCGTCTTCCGTCTTCAACAATGCGCCCGCATAGAACCGAAGTCCGGGATTGCCCCTGCAGAGTGGATTGTCTCGCATGCGCGGGTCGTCCAGCGTGTCCCGTATCTCCACGAAATCATCCTCGAGAATGGCATGTGCGCAAAGGGATGTGGCGAGCGGCGTCTGACGCACGCCGAGACCCGTCTCCGCCTTGAACCACTGTCGATCGGCGTCAATGAAGTTCACCACCGATATGGCTGTGCCGCACGTTGCCGCAGCGAGTTTCACGATGTCGTCGAAGTCATGTTCCAGGTCTGTGTCGAGCACCTCGAACGAATGAAGGGCCGCGAGCCGCGCTTGCTGCTGAGGATGAAATGCGGCTTCCACGGCTCGATTCCCTGAAACAAGTCGCCGGACTCCCGGCGATGGCAACATGCTAAAATGAAACTGGTCAGACTAGGACAACAGCAATCGCAGCTTCTGCCCGGACCACATCACGACGGCCCGCAGCAGGTCAAGGTGATGACGATTGTCTTACGGCAACTCCACGCTGACAGTCGCCGAAATGTTCATCCTCGTTGGAGACAATCCTGAGCGCATCAAATCCAAAGCCGCATTGGCCAGGATGTGCGGCGTTTGTCCGGTCCCGGTCTCAAGCGGCAAGACCAACCCCGTGCGTTTGAACCGAGGGGGTAACCGACAAGCCAATGCCGCGCTTTATCGCGTGGCGATCGTACGCATGCGCGATGATGCGCAAATCAGAGCATAAGCAACCAAGCGAAGCGCGGAAGGAAAAACCAGACGAGGGATCGTCCGCTGTATCAAGCGATACATTGTCCGCGAGATTTACCGCGTCCACTGCGCATCACACACAGCAATCAGCATTTGACGGATAAAGGACCTTCAACGCCTTGGACGAGACGATCAATGGTCTCTACAAGACCGAGGTCATTCGCCGTCGGGGCCCTTGGAAAGACATCGAGGCCGTCGAGATGGCGACCCTCGATGGGTGGACTGCTTCAACAACCGCCGACTGCTTGGACCCATCGGGAACATCCCGCCTGCTGAGGCAGAAGCCAATTACTATGCGCAGCGTGCCGCGCTCGATATGGTCGCATAAAGTGAAGCAACTGGTCTCTGGCAAACCCGGCGCGGTTCAATGCCGTTGGGAGGGGGCATCCAGGCCATCAACAAAGTCTTCGGCTATTCCTCACGGAAGGCTCGTTCGAACTGGTCGAT
>NZ_JBMERN010000164.1:0-6645 GCF_049310965.1 Loktanella sp. DJP18
GTTAGCTGACATTCGCCATTTTGATCCTTGAACTCCATCCATCGCTACTATGGCATTGCGTGTTGTCGAATAATAAGGAAAATACCGACATCGCATGAACGCGATAGTTGTCGTCGGCTCGGACGATTTGATCGACAAGGCCCACCCTTTACCATGACACAACCACCGATCGCATGGGATGTCCTCTTCACAAATCTGCCGGCGGCCTGCGTCGTGATGGACCGCGATTTGCGCATCGTCACCGCCACCGATCTGTACCTTGAGACCGTCGGGCGCCGCTTGGACGACATCCAGGGCCAGCATGTATTCGAAGCGTTTCCCGAAGAGGGCGAACGGCTGGAGATGTTCGGGGCGGCCTTTCGCAAGGCGCTGTCCGGCGAATCCAGCACGCTGATCGACGTGCCCTACGCCATTCCGATCTATGACGAAGACGGCCATGACACCGGAACCCGCAAGGAAATCTGGTGGAACTGTCAGCACAATCCGGTCCCGGCCGCCGACGGGTCGATCCCCTACGTCATCCAGAAGGCGCAGGATGTCACGGGCAAGGTGATGGCCGAACGGCTGAAGGATGCCGTCATGCGCGAAATGCAGCACCGTATCGGCAACATCTTTGCGCTGGTGTCCGCGACGGCCAAGCGCACGGTCGCGAGCAGCACCGATTTCGACGATTTCCTGCCAAAGTTCGAAGGCCGCATGATGGCGCTGGCCCGGACGCATACCTACCTGACCGGAGACCACTGGGACGACATCAGCATCGAAAAGATCGTCAGCCGCGAATTGGCCGACTACAATGATCTGGACGAGAGTCAGATCACGATCGAAGGCACCAATATCGTCGTGAACGCGGCAGAGGCGCAGATTCTGACGCTGGCCGTGCATGAGCTGACGACCAACGCGATCAAGCATGGCGCACTAAAATCGCGGGATGGGCGGCTGACGGTCAAATGGGTTCCGCGCGGCAAGGACGGTTACCACTTCGACTGGCGCGAATCCGGCATCATGATCGAGGCGACACCCGAGAGGCGCGGTTTCGGGTCGTTCATTCTGGACAGCGTGGTGCCGACTCAGCTGTCGGGTGCCGCGACGCGGGAATTCCTGACTGGTGGGTTCGTCTATCAGGTCATGGTCGACCAACGCCTGACCTCGGCCTGACCCCTTTGCCAACGACAAGAGGGGCGCGGCGACAGATGTCGCCGCGCCCCGTTTCGTGTCAGGAAATCAGTTCAGGGCCTGATCGGTGATGACGCTGGTCCAGGCCCCTTCTGGTGCCGCGGAAATCACCGGATCGGACCCGCCAGCCAGCAGCGTATCGACAGTGCGCTGGTAATCGGCCTCGTCCAGCGCGCCGTTCGACCCAGCGGTCAGCAGTGCCACCTCGTTCATCATGCGCTCCTGCGCCTCCAGTGACTGGGCACCGGTTTCGTCATTGTCGATGACGATCTGCGCGGCTTCGGCGGGGTTCTCCTCGGCGTATTTCCAACCCTTCATGGACGCGCGGACGAACTTGACCATCTTGTCGACGAATGCGGGATCGGACAGGTTCTCCTCCAGCACCCACATGCCGTCTTCCAGCGTGGCGACGCCCTGGTCCTCATACTTGAACGTGACCAGCTCGTCCGGGTTGACGCCCGCGTCCAGCACCTGACCGTATTCGTTGTAGGTCATGGTGGAAATGCAGTCGGCCTGCCGCTGCAGCAGTGGATCGACGTTGAAGCCCTGCTTCAGCACCGTGACGCCATCCTCGCCACCGTCGGTCGAGATGCCGGCTTGGCTCATCCATGACAGGAACGGATATTCGTTGCCGAAGAACCAGACGCCAATGGTCTTGCCCTTGAAATCCTCGACACTCGTGATGCCGGTGTCCTTCCAGCAGGTCAGCATCAGGCCGGATGTCTTGAACGGCTGCGCGATGTTCACGACCGGCAGCCCCTTTTCACGGGCGGACAGGGCAGAGGGCATCCAGTTCAGCATGACGTCGGCACCGCCACCGGCCAGCACTTGCGGCGGTGCGATGTCCGGGCCGCCGGGCAGGATGGTGACGTTCAGCCCCTCTTCCTCGTAATAGCCCTTGTCCTGCGCGACGTAGTAGCCCGCGAACTGGGACTGCGTGACCCATTGCAATTGCAACGTCACGTCGTTGTCTTGCGCGCTGGCCTGGCTGGCGACAAAGGCCAGCGAGGCGGCAGTAATCAGGTGTTTCATCGTTCTCTCCTTGATGATGGGATGCCGGGGTTGGCCGGTCTGTTATGGACGTTGGGATGGATGCCAGAAGGTCAGCCGTTTCTCGATCAGCGCCATCGCGCCGTAAAAGGCACTTCCGGCAAGGGCCGCTACCACAATCTCTGCCCAGACGAGGTCCAGCGCAAGCTGGCCCACGCTGGTCGAAATGCGAAATCCCATCCCGACCGTGGGCGAGCCGAAGAATTCGGCGACGATGGCCCCGATCAGCGCCAGGGTCGTGGCGATCTTCAACCCGTTGAACACGAAAGGGAGTGCGGCGGGAACGCGCAGTTTCAGCAAGGACGGCCAGTAGCCGGCACCGTAGGTGCGCATCAGGTCGCGTTGCATCTGGGTCGTGTCGCGCAGCCCTGCAACGGTGTTCACGAGGATCGGAAAGAACACCATGACGCCAACGACGGCGGCCTTGGACGGCCAGTCCGACCCCAGCCATTTGACAAAGATCGGGGCCGTGCCGACGATCGGCAGCGCGGCCATGAACGCTCCGACCGGCAGGATGCCCCGCGTCAGGAAATCCGACCGGTCCACCATGACCGCGACGGCGAAGGCCGCCAGTGCGCCCGCGATGTAGCCGGTCAGCGCGCCCTTCAGGATCGTCTGGACGAAGTCGGCCCACAGGATCGGCAGGCTGTCCGCGAACCTGACCGCGATGGCGGATGGTGGCGGCAGGATGATCGGGCTGACGTTGCCCAAACGCACGCCGACCTCCCAGATCACCAGTAGGGTCAGGCCGAAGACCAGCGGTGCCGCCCAGCCCGCCGCGCTGTGGTCGCGCCGCGCCAGCATCAGGTTGATGAACCAGCCCACACCCCAGACCAGCATCACGGCGGCGGCCACCATCATCGGACCATCCCCATGCGCTTCAGCGACATGCGCTCCATCAGGGTGAACAGGCCGACCAGTGCGGCAGCGGTGATCGCCGCAGCGAACAACGCCGCCCAGGTGACCAGCGGTTGCCCGTATTGGTCGCCCACCAGCATCCGCGCGCCGAACCCGGCCCGCGCGCCGGTTGGCAGTTCGCCGACGATGGCCCCGACAAGGGCGGCTGAAATCCCGATCTTGAGCGACGCGAAAAGGTAGGGCAACGAGGCTGGCAGCCGCAGCTTCCAGAACCCCTGCCCCGGGCTGGCGTAATACGTGTGCAACAGGTCGATTTGCATGGCATCTGGACTGCGCAATCCCTTCACCATGCCGACGACGACCGGAAAGAACGACAGGTAGGCGCTGATGATCGCCTTGGGCAGCAGCCCCTGAATTCCCAGCGATCCCATCATCACGATGATCATCGGTGCAAGTGCGAGAATGGGAATCGTCTGGCTGGCGATGGCCCAGGGCATGACGCTCAGGTCCATCGTGCGGGAAAACACGATGCCGACCGCCAGTGCGATCCCCAGCGTCGTGCCGATGGCGAACCCCAAAAGCGTCGCCGACAATGTGACCCAGCCGTGATAGACAAGGCTCTGTTTCGACGAAATCCGTGTGCCCACGGTCGTTTTCCACACTTCGCCCACGACCTGCTGTGGCCCCGGCAATCGCGGCCGATCCAGCGTGTAGGTCGAAGCGATCACGCCCGGATTGCGCGCCGCCAGCGCCAGTGCGCCCACATCCTGCCGTTCCATCGGTGTCTGTGGCGTCACCACGACCCCGTCCCGCTGCGCCTGATCCACGGCGAGGTGAATGTTCATCGGCACGACCGCCAGCACCCAAAGCCCCAGCAGCACGGCAACGACCGTCAGGATTGGCAGCACGTTACGCAACGGCGTCCCCTTCATCTGGCCGGATAAGGGTAATGCACATCGTTCAACCATTGCCGCAGGCACGGTGATCAATCATAGGAGTGCCCCGCCCGCAGCCCGTCCCGGACCCGGTGGGCGATGGCGATGAACTCCGCCGAGTCGCGGATGTCGAGGGGGCGTTCCTGCGGCAAGGTGCTTTCGATCACGTCCGTGATTCGACCGGGGCGCGGCGACATGACGACAATCCGGGTGGACAGATAGACCGCTTCGGGGATCGAATGGGTCACGAAACCGATCGTCTTATTCGTGCGCGCCCAAAGTTTCAGCAGTTGCTCGTTGAGATGGTCCCGCACGATCTCGTCCAGCGCGCCGAAGGGTTCGTCCATCAGCAGGATATCTGCATCGAAAGCCAGCGCCCGTGCGATGCTGGCCCGCTGCTGCATCCCGCCCGAAAGCTGCCACGGAAACTTCCGTTCGAACCCGGCAAGGTCCACGAGGTCCAGCACGCGCTTCACCCGCTCGGCCTGCTCCGCCTTGGAAAACCCCATGATCTCCAGCGGCAGCTTTACATTTCCGCCGATGGTCCGCCACGGATAAAGCCCCGCCGCCTGAAAGACGTAGCCATAGGCCCGTGCCTTCCGCGCCTCCTCCGGCGACATCCCGTTGACCGTCAATGCGCCGCCCGTCGGCACCTCCAGCCCCGCGATGCAGCGCAGGAACGTGGTCTTACCGCACCCCGACGGCCCGATGAAACTGACGAAATCGCCCTTATCGATGTCCAGCGTCACGTCCTTCAGCGCATGAACGGGGCCGTCGTTGGTCTGGAAGGTCAGGTCGACATGGTCTGCGCGAATTACGGAGTCACTCATTGACGTTCGTCACACTAGTCCTGTGTTTCGCCAATTCGCCTTCGACCAAATCACGCAACTTTAGAAGTCCACCAATCTCTGCCTCAAGACGCGCCCGCAGGCGCTGATCGTGGCCTGGCAGGAATGTCCCACCTTTGGTCTTGTCTCCACAGCCACATTCGCAATCTGACACTTTAAACCCCCGTAGCCGGAATGCCTGACCGTTCCACCGGGCGCGGGGCGGTCAGTTCTTTCCACGTCGACAGCGCCTGGTTGACGGACCCCTTCGCCTCGCGCGCCACGAACTGCCCATGCCCCGCCTCCGGGATGATCGCGCCATCGGCAAACGCGACCCGACCGCGGGTCAGGGTGTAGCGCGGCAGGCCCTTCACCTGCTGGCCTTCGAATACATTGTAATCGATGGCCGATTCTTGGGCACCGGCGGTAATCGTCTTGGTGGCCTCCGGGTCCCAGACCACCAGATCGGCGTCTGACCCCACCAGCACGGCACCCTTGCGGGGATAGCAGTTCAGGATCTTGGCGATGTTGGTCGAGGTTACGGCCACGAACTCGTTTGGTGTCAGTCGACCGGTGTTCACGCCATGGGTCCAGAGCATCGGCAGCCGATCCTCCAGCCCCCCCGTCCCATTCGGGATCTTGGTGAAGTCATCAATGCCGGTGCGCTTCTGGTCCGTGGTAAAGGCGCAATGGTCCGTCGCCACGACGGACAGCGATCCGCTTTGCAACCCGGCCCAGAGGCTGTCCTGATGCTGCTTGTTCCGGAACGGCGGCGACATGACACGCCGCGCGGCGTGGTCCCAGTCGGTGTTGAAATACTCGGATTCGTCCAGCGTCAGATGCTGGATCAGTGGCTCGCCCCAGACGCGCTTGCCCTGCATTTTCGCCCGGCGGATCGCCTCGTGGGACTCCTCGCAAGAGGTATGCACCACATAAAGCGGCACCCCCGCCATGTCGGCGATCATGATGGCGCGGTTCGTCGCCTCGCCTTCGACCTGCGTGGGGCGGGAATAGGCGTGCGCCTCGGGTCCGGTGTTGCCGGCGGCCAGCAGCTTGGCCGACAGCTCGGCAACGACGTCGCCATTTTCCGCATGAACCATCGCAATGCCGCCCAGCTCGCTCAGGCGCGAGAACGAGGCATAAAGCTCGTCGTCGTTGACCATCAAAGCGCCCTTGTAGGCCATGAAATGCTTGAAGGTGGTGATGCCGCGTTCGATCACCGCAGGCATTTCATCAAAGACCTGCTTGTCCCACCAGGTCACGGCCATGTGGAAGGAATAATCGCAATGCGCCCGCGTCGACTTGTTGTCCCACATCTGCAGCGCATCCAGCAGGCCCTGACCGGGCGACGGCAGGGCGAAATCGACGACCATCGTCGTCCCGCCCGCGAGCGCCGCGCGGGTGCCGCTTTCGAAATCGTCCGCCGAATAAGTGCCCATGAAGGGCATTTCCAGATGGGTGTGCGGATCGATGCCGCCGGGCATGACGAAGCAGCCGGCAGCGTCCAGCACCTCGTCCCCTGTCAGGTCCGGCCCGATCGCGACGATCTTGCCGCCGTCGATCTTCACGTCCGCCTTGTAGGTCAGATCGGCGGTCACGACTGTCCCGTTCTTGATCACCTTGCCCATCATAGCTCTCCTCGTCCGACCTTCTTCTGGTCAAAAATATCTCGGGGGAAGCCCCCTGGGGCCGGGGGCAGCGCCCTCTAACCCACGATCCCCGCAGTCTCGACGACCGCGTGGAACAGCACGTCGGCCCCGGCTGCGGCCCATTCCTTGCTGATCTCTTCCGCCTCGTTGTGA